>JAADYV010000079.1 GCA_010092855.1 Chloroflexota bacterium
GCATCCGCCTCCAGCTCCTCTTGATCTTCTGCGTCGGCTTCTTCGCCTTCGTCCTCGGCGATCTCCTCGCCTTCGGCGGCTTCTTCGGCCATTTCCTCGCCTTCAGCTTCCGCCTCCATCTCCAGCTCAGCTTCAGCGTCGGCTTCTTCGCCTTCGTCCTCGGCCATCTCATCGCTTTCGGCGGCTTCCTCGGCCATTTCTTCAGCTTCCTCGGCCATCTCGCCTTCAGCCATTTCCTCGGCGTCGGCTTCACCCTCGGCAGCTTCCGTCTCCACCGCTTCAATTTCCGCGCCGGGGATCACGCCGTCGGAGGGCGTGCCACCGGTGATGGTGAACAACATGCCATCACCGCGACCGTAGACTTCGGGGAAGTAGAACTCGAAGCCGGTGGTCGGAATGACGTTGTATGCACCCGCCAGGCTGGGGTAGATCACGTAGGTGAATTCGTAGGTGCCGCGCGGCAGGTAGGTGGCGTACATCACGACCTTTTCGTCGCGCATTTCGATGTTGGAGAACCACCACCAGCCCCACCCCCGGCTGAGCGGGTCGGTGCGGTTGAGGTTCGGCTGGGTCCCGACCTGGCTTGTGGTATTCAGGTTGGGGTTGACGGCGTCCGCGCCTGCCGGGATCGGGTCTTCGATCACGACATAGTGCAGGTTGTTGGGCGCGATGATGGTCACCGTCACCTGGACCGGCTCGCCGACGTCCGCCGTATCGATGGGCGTACCGTCGGGGTCGCTGAGCAGGCTGTAGCGCCGGTTGACGATCAGGCCGCGATTCAGCGCTTCGACTTCCGGCACAGGCAGGAAGGCGCGCAGGTGGGCGGTGTAGTACATGTTGCCGTCGCCGTCGGTGCGGCTGAAGGCCAGACGGTTCGCCTGGTCTGCCAGCAAGTCACCGACTTCGATCACCAGCACTTCCGTTTCCTGGACATTGTCCGGGTTGGCGGTGTTGTCGTCGAGGTCCTGGCGCTCTCCATTGAGGCTGACGTTAAAGCTGTAGTCCGGGTACAGTTCGCCCGTGACCACCATCCACTCGGTCAGCGCCATGACTGCCCAGGCGGTTTCCTGCGTGGTTTCCCAGTAGTCGCCCTGGCGCGCCACCATCAGCCAGCGGATCACGTTGGGGATCAACTGGTTGTCGGGGTCGATCTCGATCATGGCCATCAGGGCCAGCGCGGTGGTGCGCGTGTCGGTGTTCCAGTTCCACCAGTCCTGGTACTCTTCTTCCCAGTGCGCGCCGGTTGCGCTGACGATGATGCTGTTGTTCAGGTCGTTGATCAGCTCCATCGCGCGCGGATCGTTCGGGTCGATCATGTGGAAGGTCAGGGCCAGGTACGCTTTGGCGTAAAGGCTCATCATTTCGCGTTCGTCGAACAGGCGCACAGTCGCGGCCACGTTCGGCTCGCCCGCCCCTGCCAGTGCGTACAGCAGGAACGACTGGCGGTTGATGCGCCAGGTCTGGTCCTGGGCGCGGATTGTGATCAGCGAGTCGGAGACAAAGCCAATCGCGCGTTCCTTGACACCCTGGTCGACCGAATACCCGGCGTTTTCGGCCTCGACCAGCCCGATGATGGCGTAGGCGGTCACAATCGGGTTGGAACGGTCCTGCGAGAACCAGCCCCAGCCGCCATCGGATTTCTGGGTGGAGTAGAGGCGTTGCAGCGCGAAGTTAACCTCGCGGTCCAGGTTGGCTTCCAGTTCCGCGTTCTCGACGCCGAGGTCGCGCAGCGCGCGCACGGTGACGGCGTTGGGCAAGAAGCGGCTGATCACCTGCTCGGTGCAGTAGTAGGGATAGTTTCGCAGCCAATCCAGGCCGTCGATGGTGGCGGCGGCCAACGACCGGTCGATGCGCACGGTCAGCTCGCCCTGCGTCACGTTGAAGCGGCGCGGCAGCACAATCGATTCGGTGCGGCCACTGGCTTCCGGCCCGTAAAGCGTGCCACCCGTGCCGACCGTTTCCGGCACTTCGTACTTGTAGACCGGCAGCAAGCGTTCTTCGCCCTGGCCCAGCGGCGGTTTGCTGGCGTCGCTGTATTCGCCGTCTTCGGACAGGACGTAGAAGGTCAGGTCGATGTTTTCAACGTCCAGCACGCTGATTTCCCAGTTGATGCGCGCACGGCCTTTGGCGGGAATGGTCACCACCTGGCGGATCGCGTCGGGATTCAGCAGTTCGAAGCCGGTGCCTTCCAGCCACACGTCGGCCTCAACGTCGCTGTTGGTGTTGTTGTTGATGATGGCGGCCACCGTCGCCTGGTCGTTGACGATGAAGAAGCGCGGCGTGCCGGGACGCAGCAGCAGCGGCTTGGCACTCAGCAGCTCGTCTGTGCCCTGGCCAACCAGCATCGGGCCGTCTTCGCCGGTGGTGACGGCGCGCGCGTCCATCTTCCAGGTGGTCAGGTTATCGGGCAGCGTGACCGAGATGGTCGCTTCGCCGTTTTCGTCCGTGATCACCGAGGGAGCCCACAGCGGCGTATCGACAAACTCCTGCCGCACGTCGAACACCCCGCCTTCACCATACCCACCGCCACCACCTTTGATGGTGTCGATGATGACCTGCGTGGCCTGGTCAACGCTGATCGTCAGCGGGACCGAGGTGCGCACCGTGAGGCCGCGCTCCGAGTAGAAGAACGGCAGCAGGTCCGGGCTGTTGGGGTCGGCAATCGTCAGCACAGCCTTGTCCGTCAGGCTGATGCCGACCTCGGCGTTAGGCACGGGGTTGCCTTCCCAGTCGGTGACGCGGATGGTGTAATCCACCGTGTCGCCCGGCCCGGCGAACTCGCCCGCATCCACGTCGATGTTGGACGAAATCTCGACGTCCATCACCAGGCGGCTGGTGTCCACGTCTAGCTGGGCCACGCCCATGCGGAACTCGGCGGTCGGGTTGTTCTCGTCCACACCGTTAACCAGCATCACGCTCACGAAGATGTTGGGCGCGAATTCCGGCAGAATCTCAAGTTCATAGATGGTGCTGTTGGTTTCCAGGTGTACGACTTCCGTCGTCAGGATGTCGCCGCGCTCGACTGTGATCAGCGCGTAGGAGTCGCCCTGCCAGGGGCTGGGGATCAGGATTTCGGCAGTATCGCCAACGTTGTATTCGTCCTTGTCAGTGATAAGCTGCACGCGGTTGGAGTTTTCCTGCCGCCAGTTGACGAAGTTGCGCCCGCTGACCCACAGGAACGTGCTGGCGCGGATGGTGTTGCCGTTGGCGTCGGTGATGGTGGCGTAGGCTTTGTAGACGCCGCCTGCCGGGGGCGTAAACGCGATGCGGCCCATGCCGTTGTCGTCGGTGGTGAAGGTGCCACTTGCGCCTTCCAGCGGGACCTCTTCCACTTCCCAGGTCCAGACTGTGCGCCCGAAGTCGTCTTCTTCCTGCACGCTGAACCAGCGGCGCTCGACCACTTCATATTCGACTTCCTGGCCCGCGACCGGTTCGCTGTCCCAGTCCACAACCATGATGCGCACGCCGTTTTCGCGTTCGGCGCGGCCCACGTAGTTTTCGGGTTGGAGGCCGACATAGTTCAGGCCCTTGTGTACGATCACCTGGGCACGGCCCGCCACCAACTGGTCGCTTTCGTCCACCACGTTGGCTTCGATGGTGTAGGTCTGGCTTTCGGTCAACTCACCCAGGTCCGCATCCAGCCGGATGATGAACATGCCCTGCGAGTCGGTCTGGGCTTCCCCTTCGGCCACGACTTCCCCATACGGGCCGTAGTATTCGGGCGCGAAGAAGTCGTAGTTGTTGTCCTCGAACGACCAGTAACCGGGTTCGTCGCCGGTATAGCGGAAGTAGTAGTCGCGCGAGAGCACGCTGTACGTCACGGTCGCATTGCTGACCGGGCCGCCGAAGAAGTAGCGCGAGTCAACCAGCACTTCGATCTCGTCGCCCTGCGCCACCTCGTCTTCTGCCGGGGTGACGATCACCTCGAATTCCGGCGCGCGGTACTCGGCCACGCTGAACGACAGCCCGAACGACGAGCGGTTGTTGCTGCTGACTTCGGCCACGATGCGATAGTAGCCCAGCGGCGCGTCCGGCGACAGCATCAGTTCGCCGCTGAAGGATCCCTGCGGCGTGACGGGCAGCACCTCTTCGAAGATGATCTCGCCCCGGTCGTCGTAGATCACCACAGGCACTTCGCTGATGGGCGGGACAGTGTACTGCACGTCATTGCGGTCGCGCAGAATGCCCCGGAAGTAAACCGGCTGGTCCGGACGGTAGATCGGGCGGTCGGTGTAGAGATAGACCGTGAAGTCTTCGGGGTCGTAGGACGTGCTGATGTCGAACTGCCAGGATTCGATACCGGTCGTCCAGTTGCTGACGCCGTAAGCAAAGTGATCGCCCTCGTCCACCGTCGCGAACATGGTGGTGTAGAGGTCGGACAGGTGCGGGATTTGCGCCACCGCCAGCCCGTCGGCGTCGGTGATGGCCTGCCCCACCGGGTTGAAGTCTTCGTTGTAGAAGATCACGCGCACGCCTTCGACCGGTTCACCGGTGTCCAGGCTGGTCACCCAGGCCAGCGCCGTGTCCTGGCTGAACTTGAGCGTGATGTTGTCCGTCGCCACCACCAGCAGGTGATCGCGCGGGCGGCTGTCCCAGGCGCGGGTTTCGGGCGAATCCACGCGCAGCAAATAGGCACCCGGTTCGAGCGCGTCCGGCGTGGTGGCCGGGCTTTCGTCCTGCGGTGTGTTGGGATCATCCGGCACGCTCAGCAGCGGTTCATAGAAGTACCCGGCCAGCGTACCCTCGGCAGCCCAGCCTTCGATGTCGTTATCCAGGCGCACGCGCCACCACAGGTAGCCGCCTTCGCAGAACGGTCCGCCCGTGATCTGGAACGTTTCGCCGGGTGGCACTTCGGTCAGGATGTTGGCCGTCAGGTTCGGTTCCTGGCGGATGTTGAGCGCGATGTCCGGTTCTTCGGTCACGATCACCACGTCACCGACTGTGACCTGGGGTTCGGGCGCGCCGAGACACTGGATGTTGCTGATGCCGCTCATGCCGGTGTCGGAGATGTAGAGCAGCTCGTAGCGGCGCTCGTCCTGCTGGCTGCTGACATCCACCGTCCACTGACGCAGCATGTCATCGGTGCGCGGAACGTATTCGCGCCAGGCATCGTAGCTGTTGGGACCGGTCAGGCGCGCCAGGCTGGGCACTGAGACTTCCCACAGGTTCATTTCCAGCCGCGAGATGTTGCGGTGTGTCACAAACACGCGCGTGGCGGGGTTGTGGCCGCTGTACACACCCACGCGCCCGGTCGCCTGGATCGTCAGTTCCGGCGGGTAGGCGTCGGTCACGTAGTTGACCACCATGCCCTCGTCGATGGTGTTGCCGTAGCGGTCTTCCATGCCGGGCAGGATGGTGATGGTGTATTCGGTGGTCGGTTCGGTATCAAACGACAGCGTATAGCTGTAGCGGTAGTCGTAGAAATAGGTGTCGAACTCGCGCCAGGGTTCTGGCTCGATGATGACCTTGTCTTCCAACGACTCCAGGTCCATCGGCGTGTTGAAGTAAATCGTGAAGCCGCCGTAGGGCGACGCGAACTGGTCGCCGTCTTCGGGCGAGGTGTCGATGATGGCGGGATAGGGCACCGTCGTGAAGATGCTGGTCGCCGAGGCGACTAACTGCGCTCCCGTCGCGCTCAGCGCTACGTCGGAATCGACAAAGACCTGGTAGTTTGTTTCAAGCTCCAGCATTTCGTCCGGCTGGAAGGTGACACGGCGGAACGTCTCGTCCCACTCAAACGTCCCCGCCACCGGGGTTTCGTCGATCTCGCGGGTTTCGGAGGGCAGCGCCGTGAGTGTGATCGCGCGCTCGGTGGCTTCGGGGTCCATCTCCTGGCTGAAGCGCACCGAGATCGGCGTTTCCAGCACGACCCGGTCGCGCTCGTCACGGGGGTTGATTTCGAGCACGTCCGGCTGCAGCGTGGCGAACGACCAGGCGTAGTCTTCGGCCAGGATGCCGCCGGTGGCGTCTTCCAACCCGGCGTCAACGGTGATGGTGTAGTTCGTGCCACCGCGCAGTTCGCCGTCGGGCCGGTAGACGTAGATCGACGTGTTCAGCCATTCGCCCGCGCCGGCGATGTCCGGCGAAAACGAGAGCGGCTGCGGCAGATCGCCCATGTCTTCCGCGATGACCAGCGGCACCACCGGGCGGTTAAAGATCACGGTGATGACGGCTTCGGTATCGACAGCGGTCGAGTCATCGGCGGGCAGCACTTCGGAGACTTCCAGGTAGCCGATGGTGCGCAGGTCGAGTTCAAACGCTTCGACCATCGTCACACCCTCGGTCGCGGCCGCGTCCGCGCCGATGGTGAAGGTGTACTCGGTGGCGCGGGCATACGGTTCCTGCGGCGTGAAGACCACCGTCGAGGCGTCGGGCCACGCCAGCTCGCCGGCGACCGACGGCGACACGCTGAACGCCTCGGCTACGGTAGCCTGGTTCATCGGCTGGTCGAAATAAAACGTAACCGCGCCGTCCAGCAGTAGTTCTTCGCCGGGATAGGGCGCGGTCTCAAATACCTGGGGCGGCAGCGCATCGTCGCCTTGTGCGCCCGGCGCACTCGATGCGACCAACACCCCACCCATCATCAGCGCGAGCAGCAGCAGTATGCCGCCCACCCATCGGATTGTGCGTAATCTCATAATGTCCTCTCCAACATGAAGAACTCTTGGTAGTGTTGACATTTTCGCCTGAGAATGGCGAAGGCTTGAGCATACATGTCAACACGGCCTACTTGCTCGACGGGGATCTGCGTGCCAGGTCGTGCTGGCGTAGCTGCCTGCGACCAACAGCCGCCACAGGCCACATGCCAACACCGCCTCATTATATGCCAACAACAACCCAACGCAAAACGGCACGATGACAGAAGCAAGCCCAGATATGGCTGCGCTTTCGCCCAGGGTAGGCTGCGTGGCCAGGATGCCACCACCGCCCATGACCCGACCCCGCATGGCCATGCTTGCTGGTGGCGATTCGTGTTTTTCCATTGTAGAGCGCCGGGGAAAACCCGCGCGACGACCGTGCAACGGTCATGCCACGACCAGACAACGCCTGCCCTACGCTCCCGTATTCCCGCGTATCCTCGGCCACCAGAAGCCCGCCTGCTGCTGGTACGCCTGGTAGGCCTCGCCATAGCGCAGCAGTAGATCGCGCTCTTCGGCCAGGCAAAACCACACATGCAGCGGCAGCCAGAGCAGCGAGTAGAAGACCAGGAACGGGCTGTGCAGCAGGAAAGCGATGGCCAGCCACAGCAGCAGTTCGCCAACGGCCTGGGGGTGCCGGATATGGCGATAGATACCGGCATAGAGCGGCTGGTCTTTGCGCACGACCAGGGTTCCCTCACCAGTATCGGATACGCCCTGGACGGTCAGGTACAGGCCTGGGGTAGCAAGCAGGCAGGCGATGAGGGCCGATATCCACCAGCGCCATGCCAAATGCGGCGGGATCATGGGTAAGGGAAACAGCGCATACAGAACGTAGGTGATGGTAATCAGCATGATCAGGACTGCTGTGATAGAGCGATAGCGGTTGCTGCGCACATAGGCGCTCGGGCCGATGCGTTTTTCCCAGGCTCCTGGACGCACGCTAGCCAGGTAGGTCGCGGACGCGAGTAGGGTCAAGGCAACCATACAGCAAAGATTGGCATAGACCACCATAACTACCACGCCCTACCACCTATCCAGACCGAATCGATTGAGCGGTGAGTGGCCACCAGCATAGACCAGATTAGCAGGTGCGTCAACCGGGCCATGCTCCCAGGGATTGGGGTTCTGGGCTGCACGCACCGGTGGTATTATGAGGTAAACTGGCTTATGCTGCAGCCTATCCTACGAGGAAAAAAATTATGTCTGATCTTACCCTGACCCTCATTGCGTTTGGTGGCATTCTGGGCCTGTTTGGGCTGGTAACGGTCTGGATGATCCGCTCCGGGAGTGGTTACGCCACCACCCGCACCGTGAAATTTGTGGCCATGCTGCGCGAGACCGGCATCGATCTCCAGGCCACCGACAAGCCGCACCTATTCCAGGCGACAGTCCGCAACCGGGCTTTGACGGTGTGCTTCTGGGAAGACCACGCCGACGCCGACCTGACCATCCGTCTGGACGCAGCAGTGCGCAATCCGAAGGGCTACCAGTTCGCCGTGCTGCCCTCGAACCCGCTGGCGAAGATGATCAGCGGCCTGACGGTGCCGGCCACCAAAACGACGAGTGGCGACGCGCAGTTCGACCGGCAGGTGACGGTCGCCAGCACGCCGCCCGACCTCGCCGCCAGGATTTTGCAGCCCCGCCTCAAGCTGCGGGGACGGCTGATGGCCACGCGGCAGCGCGCGCTAAGCGTCAACCAGGAGCACGTGGTGCTCTATCCCAACGTGCAGGATGAACGCACCATCGCGCCGGATGACTGGAAGCGCTGGGTAATGATCGTGCTGGAGGTGGCGCAGGCTATCGAGGACCAGAGCGGGTAGGCAGCGCACCCACACGACGGGCGAGCGACTGCGGCACACGGCAGGGATCAGCAGGCCTTGGACTGGTATTCGTTACAGGGACATGCAATCACTGTCGCAGCAGGAACTCGACCCGCTCGATCAGGGTTTGCATGGTGATGGGCTTGGTCAGGAAGTGCTTGACACCCAGCGAATAGGCCCGCTCGCGCCAGTGTTCGTTGGCCGAAACGATCAGAATCGGAATGTGCTCCAGGTGTGAATCGCCCAGCACAAACTCGATCACCTTCGTCCCAGGGAAGTCGGGCATGTTCATATCGAGAATGATCAGGTCGAACGGTTCGTGCGTCAGCCGCACAATCGAGTCGGTGATGTTGTTGGCCTTTGTCACGTCATACCCACGCCGCGACAGCATCATGTCATAGAGGTATTGGAGGTCGTCGTCGTCCTCAATCGCCAAAATTCGTGGCATGGCACTTCCCGCTCCCAGGAATCGATAGAATCATCTCAATCTTACCCCATCCAACCGGTGAGGGTGTGAAATTTATGTGAAATCGCCGCGCGAGTCGTCAGCCTAAGCTGAAATCTGTATACGGCAAGCCCAGCACCGTTTTGCCCGCGTACCAGCCCAACGCCAGGACTTCGCGCGAAACCGACCACAGGCGGTCGCGGGAATTCATCGAGTGATCGGTGAGTTGGGCCGGGCTGGGATAGACCGTGAGGCCCTCGGCTTCGAAGATCAGGTGTGCGCGCCACAAGTGGAAATCGTCGCTGACCAGTACGGCATTGTCCCAGCCACGCTCGGCCATGATACGCGCCACTTCGATGGCGTTTTCTTCTGTGCTGCGGCTGTCCGGCTCCACGATGATCGCATCTTCTGGCACGCCGCGTTTGAGCGCCATGCGCGCACAGCGATTGGCCTCGACGCCACTCCCATCCGGCGCGCCACCGGAACAGATGACGTATTCCGCATAGCCCTGGGCATACAGGGTCGCGGCGTGGCGGGTGCGGCGTTCGGTGGCGGAGGGGCCGCCGCCCAACACCACGATCACGGCGGCGGGCCGGGCCCGGTCCTCGGCACCATAGCGCAGGATGAACACGGCCAGCGCGATGCCACCCACCACCAGCAGCGCCATCCCGACCAGCATCATGCGCAGCAACCACCGCTGCCAGGCGCGCCGGGGCCGCAGCCAGCGCAAAAATGCAGCCGGGCGTGGCGGCGCGGCAACGGGTGAGGTCGCGTGGTCATCAGTATGGGAACGCATCCAAAAAGGCATTAACGCTATCCAGGTCACCTGTGGTTTGCACTTTGAAGAACCAGTGATAATGGCTCCAGGTCGCGATTGAGCCTTGCGCGCGGTTAAGCGGAGCCATACCAAACGCTGCCGCCGTGTTTTCCAGGTCATAATACAGCATACCAGCAGCACGGTCGACGCTGGGCTGGTTCAGGCTGAAATACACATTATCGCGCGCTGTCTCTGGTGTATCGAAGTAGTAGACATTCAGATATGCGACCAGGTCGCCCGCACGGTATTCGGCCCGCAGGCCAGTAGGTGCGGTGGGGCGTCCCTGGGTCGCTGGTTGCAATTGGAAGTCGCCCACAGTCGCAGGGGGGGCAAATTCCGCCGGGTCCCCTTCTGGCCGGGGCAAACTGCGCGGGGCAGCCGGGCGCAGGTCCGGGTTTAGCGTCGGCGTTGGGGCCGCCGGCGGCGATTCATCTGTAGGCGTCGGCGCGAGCGCCGGCGTTTCGTCCCCGGCTGGTTCGGTGTCATCGGTGTCAGTGTCATCGTCTCCTCCACCACAAGCCGCCAGCAGCCCCACCATTACCCCGAGCAGAACCACCAGCAGCCACCTTGTTTTGTTTTGTTTCCACCTGGTATCACGGTGTTTCATGGCAATACCACTCCTCTTTTATCATTGGATTGAGACGATTGCAAGGAAAAAATAGCAAATTATGCATAAAAAACTATAAAAATGAGCAGGGAGGGTGAAAATCTCCCCCTCCCCTATCATTATGCGCATTTTGGCAGCCTGGGCAATCTACGCGGTACCGGCGCTCTGGCAACGCTAGCACTCGCTAAAACCGCAGGAATAGCATTTGCGGCAGCCTTCCTCGTTCACCAGCGTGGCCGCCCCGCATTCCGGGCACAGGTCGCCCAGCTTGTGCGGTTCGAGTGGCAGCGAAAGCTGGTTCTCCGGCACAACGCCCGTTTCCGTCAGCGTGTCCCCGGCAGCCTCGGCGCTCTCGTCCAGGTATTCCTGCAGCACCTGGGCCACGCCGTCCGGCAGGCTGCTGACACGCATCGGGCCAAAGCCAATCGCGCGAATGCCGCCGATGCCGCGCAACTGCCGCACGATCTCGATCAGGCGCTTGCGCGGGCTGACGGGCGATGATATCCGCAGCGTGTACGAGATCAGACGACCCACCGCTTCGGAGACTGCTGCCGTATCCGACCCGGCCTTCGCCGTGTGCATGAAGACCTCGAATGGGTGCCCGGCTCCTTCGCCGTTTTCGTTGATGGTGACATAAGTCGTGCCCAGCGGCGTCTGCACGCGGTAGGTTTTACCCGGCAGGTAACGCGGGCGCGGCTTCTTGTCCTCGTTGAACAACCGGATCGGCTGGGCGGGGGTGTCGTCGCCAGTTTTCTGCTTTTTGGTCTCGGCGGTTTCGAGCACCACTTTGTCGCGGCTGCCGGTCACATAGACCGTCATGCCCTTGCAACCCAGTTCCCACCCAAGCTGGTACGCGGTGCGCACCTCGTCTTCTGTTGCGCCCGCCGGGAAGTTGATCGTCTTGGAGATGGCGTTGTCGGTGAAGGCTTGCAGCGCGGCCTGCATCCGGACGTGTTCGTCGGCAGTCACGTCGCTGCTAACCACAAAGACGCGCCGTAAATCGGGCGGCAACTGCTCCACGTCCTGGCAGGTGCCAGTCAGGTTGACCTGCTCGACGATGTCCTTGATGGTGCGATCATCCAGGCCGGAGTCGCGCAGCGTGCGCTCGAACTGCGGGCTGGTGTATTGCAGCGTGAGCTGCTGGCCATTGTCGTTGACATAGCGCATGTAGGCCAGCGCAAAGACCGGTTCGCAGCCGTAGCCCTCGCACCCGGCGACGGTGCTGATCGTGCCGGTGGGCGCGACGGTAAGCTGCGCGCCGTTGCGGATGCCGTGCTGCTGGATGCCATCCACAATCTCGGACCAGTCCAGTGCAGGGCGGCCCCAGTCGTGGGTGTAGGGCACCAGCGGGCGCGGCGGCTGCCACTGGAGGTTGTCGGGATCGTAACGGCTGCCGGTGATGGCCGGGAACGGGCCGCGTTCGCGCGCCAGGTCGATGCTGGTGCGCATGGTGTGGAAGCGCACAAACTCCATCACCTGCCCGGCGAATTCCTGCCCCTCGCGCGAGCCATACCGCACGCCCAGCGCGTACATCATGTCCGCCAGGCCCATGATGCCCAACCCGATGCGGCGCACGCGGTGCGCGGCTTCGGCAAGCTGCGGCACAGCGGGCACATACTGGTTGGCCGTCACCACGTCTTCCAAAAAGCGTGTGGAAGTCTCGACCGACTCGCGCAGCTTCTCCCAGTTCACCTCACGACCGGGCGTGATGTGGTTGGCGAGATTGATCGACCCCAGGCAGCAGTTCTCGAACGGCCCCAGGAACTGCTCGCCGCAGGGATTGGTCGACTCGAGGTCGTACAGGTGCGGGACGGGGTTTTCGCGGTTGGCAGCGTCCAGGAACAACACGCCTGGCTCGCCGTTGTGGTGCGCCTGCTTCACGATCTGGTCGAACAACTCACGCGCGCGCACGGTTTCCCACACTTCGCCATTTTGCGGGTTCACGAGGTCGAAGTTGGTGTCGTTCTGCACGGCGCGCATGAAGGCATCCGTGACCCCGACGGAAATGTTGAAGTTGGTGATCGCGTTTTCGTCCGTCTTGCAGGTGATGAACTCGCGGATGTCGGGATGATCGACGCGCAATACAGCCATATTCGCGCCCCGCCTACTGCCACCTTGCGCAATCTCACCAAACGCCTGATCGTAGACGCGCAGGAAGCCTACCGGACCGGTCGCCTGCCCGCTGGACGACTTGACCAGCGCCCCCTTCGGACGCAGGCGGCTGAACGCAAACCCGTTCCCGCCGCCGGTCTGCTGGATCAGGGCCGCGTGGCGCAGCGTCTCGAAAATGCCCGATCCGGTGCGGCCCATGTCGTCGTCTACACGAAGTACGAAACAGTTATGCACGACAACGCCTTCAACCACGTAGGTGTGATCCTCGTCCACTTCGCAGTTGTAAACCGTACCCGCAAACGGCACCGACTCGATCTGTTCCACTTTGTAGTACGGCTGCGCGCCATTGCCGGTGACCGTTGTGCTGGCCGGTTCATAGGCAACAGTAGACACACCAACACCAACCACCTCTGGTTCGGCCTGCATTGCCAATTCCGTCTGCGGAATACCCACCGCGACGGTATCCCCAACTTTCAGATCACCCGCATTCACCCACCCATTCGGAGTCAGGATGGGGTGTTCGGGCGTCACTTCCATCGTAGTGCCGATCAACTTAAACTTGATGCGGAGCAGTTCGTCGTCATACGCACGCCGGTGCAGTTCCGTCACCGGGCGATAACGGCCCTGGTGCGTCAACACGCGATCCCCAACGGCCAAGTCCGCCATGCGCTTCAGCCCGTGTGCGGTGTTCACGCGCATATCGGCAGTGAAACATGCAGCGAGCTGGCCGAGGGGGGTACCCGCGCCGGTGAAGGTCGGGCTGTTGGGTAAAAAGTTAATGTTGGTCAGCAGGTCGTAAAAACGCCGCGCCCAGGGTTCGACCTCGCTGTCGTACTCCGCCTCGGCTTTGGCCACATGATAGGCCACGCGCCAGAACATCTCCTGCTCCGTCTCCACTGGCTGGCCATCGTCCCCACGACGTAGATAGCGCTTGCTCAGGATGGTACGGGCGTTGTCGGACAGCGGAATCGGACGCTGCAAATCCGGCGGCAGCGGCACCTTCTTAAATCCATTGGCGTTCACTTTGACATCTTGTGTTTCAGGACTTTTTCCCACCATGTTCTCTCCTTGTGATGTTCTCTGTGATCGGTACTTCCACCCGGAAAAAGTGCGCACAAATCTCAACGACTGCCCAATTAGCCCAAATCGGACAGGCCCCAGAGTGGTATAAAATTGAGAACGACCGAAATTCTATTACGTCGAGGACGGATCAGGCTTGGCTTCTGGATCAGCCTGCGTAACGGGCACTTCGGGCGTCAGCGCCGGGGATGCCCCGCCCACGTCGGCCTGCAGTGCCGGTTGCACCTGATCGGGATGATTAGCGGGCGCGCTGCCCGCCTGGACCGGTTTTTTGGCCGCCTTCTTAACCCGCTTCTTGGGTCCCGATTCGGCCAGCAACCCTTCCAGCACTTCCTGCACACTGCCGAGGCTGTCCAGGCCCAGGTACACAATCGCATAGCGGACGTAAGCAATCGGGTCGATTTCCTTCAAACCATCGATCACCATGTCGCCCACCACGCGGCTGGAAACCTCGATCTTGCCCGTGCTTTGCAGATGCAGCTCGATACGGTCCACCAGGTCGGTGATGGCCGCTGCCGGGATCGGACGCTTGGCACACGAAATCTGGATACCGCGAATCAGCTTGTTACGATCAAACGCTTCCCGGTCGCCATTGCCCTTGATCAGCATGGGCGTAGCGCGCACGATCTTTTCGAATGTGCTAAACCGCTGGCCACATGCTTTGCACTCTCGACGACGGCGGATGCTGTCTTCGGAGTCGTGCGTAGTATCAACGACACGGAGTTGATCGGTGCCGCAATAGGGGCATTTCATGTGTACATCACCTTTTCCAACACCAAGAAATTTTAACCAAAAAATAACCTGTACTAAGTACTCGAAAGTCTCTTAAATTGTGCCCTTAACCCCCATATGTGGGGGTTAGAGTAAACTCAAACCCCTATATGTGGTGGTCAAATGGGCCATCACTATATCACGAACAGGTATTCGACTGAATAGTACCCTGGTACTTTTTAAAGCATTCTTAAGGCTTGAACCATACGACATGAAGGGTCACCTCCCGACCCAGGCAGACAGGCCACAACTGCCCGCATCGAGAGGCAACTGATCAGAGGATAATCCGCAGATTTATGCAGTTATTGGCGACCGCAGCACCAGCCCGTACCCGTTAGCGACGGCGCAAGAAGGCCGGAATATCCAGGTCGTCGGTGTCGTACACGCGCGACGTGAATTCTTCGTCGACCTTGCGCTGTGCCGGTTGCTGTTCGGTGGGCGCAGGCACATTCTCGGCAGGCGGCGGCGCAGCCTCGGGAGCCGGACGCGGCGTGGCAGGCCGTGCTGCCGGAGCCGACGAACTGACTCGCTGCTGCGCGTTGACCGGACGGCGCGTGGCGACGCGCGTCTGCTCGAAGCCGGTGGCGATCACGGTCAGGCGCACTTCTTCGCCCATGTTCTCGTCGATCACAGCACCGAAGATCAGGTTCACATCCGGATGCGCGGTTTCCTTGATGATGGCGGCAGCTTCGTTGACCTCGAACAGGCTCATGCCCGGACCACCCGTGATGTTGAACAAGATGCCGCGTGCCCCGTCGATGGTCACGTCGAGCAGGCTGCTGCTGATGGCTTCTTCGGCGGCCATGCGCGCACGGTCTTCGCCGCTGGCACGTCCCACCGCCATCAACGCTGCCCCACCCTCGGACATGATGGTGCGCACGTCGGCGAAGTCCAGGTTGATCAGGCCGGGCACCGTAATCAGTTCCGAGATACCCTGGATACCCTGGCGCAGCACGTCGTCGGCCATGCCAAAGGCGTCCTGCAGGCTGGCCCGCTTGTCGACGATTTGCAGCAGGCGGTCGTTGGGAATGACGATCAGAGTATCGACCTGGCTTTTGATGGCTTCGATCCCGGCTTCGGCAGCCTGGATGCGGCGCGACCCCTCAAACGTGAAGGGACGGGTCACGACGCCAATCGTCAGCGCGCCAAGTTCTTTGGCGACCTGGGCCACGACCGGCGCGCCACCGGTGCCGGTGCCGCCACCCATGCCGCTGGTAATGAAGACCATGTCCGCCCCGCGCAGCACTTCGTACAGCTCGTCTGCGCTTTCTTCGGCGGCCTTGCGCCCTACGTCGGGATTGCCGCCCGCCCCCAGTCCCCGGGTGAGCTTGTCTCCAATACGCACGCGCGTTTTGGCCTTGCTGAGCAGTAATGCCTGGGCATCGGTATTAATGGCAATAAATTCAACACCCCCCAGGCCCTCTTCGATCATGCGGTTGACGGCATTGCCGCCCCCGCCGCCGATTCCGACTACCTTGATGCTGGCGAAATTGTCGCCGCCCATCGGCATTGACTCAGACATAAAATCCTCCTGACTGTGCTGCGGTGTGGTACGAACGGTTGACGGTACCCCTTTATGGCCTGTATACCATCAACTGCCCGTCCGCTATGGTGCTTATTTTACGGCATTTTTGATTTAGCGAAAATTGCTTTGACTACAAACCACCATTCTAAACGTTTGAATCTACAAACACAATTATTCTTAGGTCCTAACTGCACCCGGCTTATACCTCGTCCTCTTCACCGGGCAGCAGCCGCCCCAACGCGCCGCCCAACAGGTCCCACCAGTTGCGCCGGGCGCGGGCCTTGCCGCCGTTGTGCAACGACTGGCGACGATCATCTTCAACATCCATGATCAGGCCCAGTTTTAGCAATCCTACGCTGGTACTGTATGCCGGGTTCTTGAGCGCGTCCGACATGCCGGTAATATTCTCCGGGTGGGCCACGCGCACCGGCATCTTGAGTACATCTGCCGCTACGGAGCGGATTCCAGGCAGCGCGCTGCTGCCCCCGGTGAGTACGATCCCGGCCTTAAGCAGCCCATCGTAGCCGCTGCGCTTGGCTTCCTTCAGGATCAACTCAAACAACTCCTCAACGCGCGCGTGGATGATGCGCGCCAGGTCGCGGCGCTGGACCTTGCTGGGCAGTTCTTCGCCAAAGGGCTGGATCGGGAATGCCTCCAGCTCGCTGACGCTCTTGGGATAGGCGTGGCCGAATTCCAGCTTGACAGCTTCGGCCAGTTCGAACGGCAGATGCAGCCCGTGCGCGATGTCGTTGGTGACATGGTGCCCGCCGACCGCGATCACCGCCGTGTGCCACACCGAGCCGTCGATGAAGATCGCCAGGTCGGTGGTGCCGCCGCCGATATCGACCACCATCACCCCCGCCTCACGTTCTTCGTCGGTCAGCACCACGTCGCCCGACGCCAGCGGATTCAAGATGAAGCGATCCACGTACACGTTCGAGGCCTCCACGCAGCGTGCCAGGTTCTGGATGCTGGACGACTGCGCGGTAATGATGTGTGCCTCGACTTCCAGCCGGAAGCCCAACATGCCCAGCGGACTGCGCAGCCCCGACTGCCCATCCAGGCTGTAGTTGCGCGGGATGACGTGCAGCACTTCGCGGCCATGCGGCAGCGTCACCGCGCGGGCGGCGTCCATCGCGCGCTCCAGGTCACCCAACTGCACGCCGCGCGTATTCGATACCCCGACCGCGCCGGTGCTGTTGATCGACTCGACGTGCCCGCCCGCCACCGACACAAACGCGCGCCCGATCTCGTAGCCGCTGCTGCGTTCGGCCTTGTGTACGGACGACGAAATCGCCGCGCCCAGGGCATTCACATCGACCACCATGCCCTTTTTCATGCCGTGCGATGGCTCGATGCCCACGCCCAGAATATAGGTGTCCGTCTCGCGGACCTCCCCCACAATGGTACACACCTTGGTGGTACCAATATCAATGCCAACAACGAGTTCACCCATAAGGTCTTTGTTCGCCCAGTTCCTGTACCTATCACGGTCCTGTCGCAATGCGTGTGCCGCCGCCCGGCGGATACGCTAGCTACTGCCGCCGCCGGAAATAGGGATAGTCGGGATTGCTCACCACAATCTCGGCGGGCCAGTCAGATTCTTCTGTCAGCACGTAATCGGCTATCGCCTGGTACACGGTCAGCTTGGTTTCGATATCGTCCCCCTCACCAAACCAGACGGTCCAGCGTCCATCTACATAGCCCAATCCCCTGACTGGATCATACATCAAAACTGAGATTTCTTCCCGATCCAAATCAAAGTTTTCGCTGCCCCAGAAGATCGAGTATTCGCCGCTCAGGTTCTGGAGCTGCAGCGCCCCGCGCACGCGCGCTTCAGGGATCGGCAGGGTCAGGTCGATGTCGTCCACCTGCTCCCCTTCCTCCTCACGCAGACGGCTTTGCTGCACCAGCAGCAGGTCGGACCGGTCTTCGCGCTGGCGCATCACGATGCCGTTGATGTCTACCCAGAAGCGCGTTCCTTCAGACTCACCCGTGCCCTGGTCAATCACCTGGCCACTGCCCAGACCCCCATACTGCCAGGTGAGGGCCGGTTTGCGCTCGGAGATCATGATCTGGACCATATCTGGCGGCCAGCCAACGAATACCGACGCATCGGCCACATATGGGACCTGTTCCAGCCGCTTCTCGATCTCGCCTTCATCCAGCCAGAAGATGTGCCGCTGGGCCACGTCACTGTCGCGGAAGACCTCCTGCGGCTTGTAATACTCTATTTCGCCCCCGACGGCAATGGAGTTGACGTAAAACGCCTCCGCCGTCAGAAACAGGTACAACACCACCGACAGGCCTAACACGATCATGCCCGACACGGCGCGCCACGAAAACAACACGGTGGGCACAGCGGCCCGCCGCTGGGTTTTGGTCGAGGAGCGGCGCACCTGGGCCCGCTGACGGCGCGCACGGCGGTCGGCTCGGCGACGAGTCAGGTTGGGCGCGCTGCGGGCATCACTGCGCGCAAGCGGCGTCATCCGACGGGGCGCAGGCGCTGCGGGCGACGATGCTGCCGGCTTGACGTGCTCGCGCCGCCGTGACGTCTGCTCATCTTCAGCGGGCGTGGCCGGACGCACGTGCCCCCGTCCAATTGGCTCCCGCTCGCGCTGGCTGCGATGCTGCTGAGTTTTCAATGGAGAATTCATGCCACCCTTGCAGCTCTTGGCTTACGGGCTGTCGTCTTGCAGATCGGTTGCGTCCCTCGGTGCGGGCAATATCCTCGATTTTTCCCACAATTAACCCACACTATAATCCAACAGGCCGGACTTGTCCAATCCAAACACGAGTACATAAGTACGGGACGGGCCGCCGTATTTTCCGGGTGAGGCCAGCATCCCCGGCCCCACCCGTTTTGGGGTACAGCGCGTTACACAATGTCGTTGTGATACCTACTCGAATTCCGGGCACGGTGCGCTGGTTAGCTGGGTCACGACATCCGCGCGCACCCAGCCCACAACGACCGAGTCCTCTACAAACGTGCGTACGCGATACCAGACCAGACCGTCATCGGGACTTATTGCCTGCCCCAACACCTCCAATTGTCCTCCCAATGGAACAGAAAATACCAGGGAGGATGCTATTGACGGCTGCGCACGCAGGTTCACCGCATTGCTGCCCGTTACGAAAACGATACACAACACCTCCGCTGTCGGCGTGATCGTCGGCGTACTGGTAGCCGTCGGTATGGGAGTGGATGTGAACGTTGGCCCCGGCGTGGGCATCGTGTCTGGCGCTGGCCAGGGGATCATGACTTCTTGCCCGATGACCAGTTCTGCCGCACTGTTCATGTTGTTCATTTCCAGAATGGTATCGAGTAACATCCGGTCCAGACTGTCATAACCACAGCGGAATATCAAGTCAAGTAGGGTATCGCCAGACTGCACAACCTGGATGCACATGGCGGGCAGCAGTGTGGGCGA
>JAADYV010000080.1 GCA_010092855.1 Chloroflexota bacterium
CAAGCGCATCATCCACATTCCGGGCACCGGGTTGGGGCTGTCGTTGGTGCGCACTATCGCCCAGGAGCATGGCGGGCGTGTGGCGGTCGAGAGCACGGTCGGCGTGGGCAGCATTTTCACCTTCTTCCTGCCGTTGGCCACCTTCCGCGAACATCAGCCCTCCCACAACCACGTCAAGCGCCTCGACCTGTCGGGGTTGGTGCAGCGCAACGAATCGCGGTAAAGAACATTCCGGGCCAGGATGTCTCAGCACAGTCGCTGTCAGGCGCGCCACCAGAGTGGGGCGCTTTTTTGTGCAGAAATTCCAACGCCAGGGTCGAACCGAAATCGCTTGTCAAACGTTATATTGTTGGGGGGAGATCGCATTTGCCTGGCTGCTGGTGCATGTATCGACCGTCTGTTTTCTGCTTGCCAGTTGCGTGCACCAGTATCCTGTAAAAAATTCATAAAGCCGTTAAGTTTTTCATCAAACGGCGCAAAAAATGCCGTATAATTCGTTCTGAGGACTCGCCGTAACGCCGCACAGGAGGAACCAATGCGCCCGTACCACAAGCTGTTGATCGTTTTGCTCTCGCTGTTGGGCATGGGTATGGTGGTCGCCGCCGTGACCCAGGCCCAGGAGCTGTCATCTGCCGCGCCGGGAGTACGCCTGACCATCGCCACCGGAAACGCAGGGCTGACCGCCACCGCCATCGAAGAGACCATTCAGGCCGAAATGAACCTGCTGCGGACCCAGGCCGTGCAGACGGAGGCGGCCAAAGCGGGTCAGGTGGCGACCACGCCGACACTGTCCCCCACCCCCCAACAGGGACGGCCCGCCAACGCGATTACGGCGGAGAATGCGGGCGCTGTCTCGCAGCAAGCGCTGCTGGAAGGGCACGATGGTAACGTGCGCGTGGTGGACTTCAGCCCCGATGGGCGGCTGCTGGCAACGGGCGGCGGCGGCGATTTCGTGATCCGTATCTGGGAGGTGGGCACGGGTGACGTGGTCCAGACGCTGGCCGGGCACACCGGGCTGGTGCTGGGCTGCGACTTCAGCCCCGACGGGCGCTATATCGCCAGCGGAGCCGGGATCAACGATGGCAGCGTGCGGGTGTGGGACGCCCAGACCGGGCAACTGGTACGCGAGTTGGCCAGCGGGTTTGTCGAGGTGTACGACACTCGCTTCAGCCCCGACGGACGCTATGTGGCCTCGGCCAACGGCGACCAGACGGTGCGCGTGTGGGATGTGACGACGGGCGAAGAAGTCTACGTGCTGCGCGGGCATACGGGCAACGTGCTGATGGTCAAGTTTTCGCCCGATGGCCAACTGTTGATTTCGTCCAGCGGCGGCGACAACTCGATCCGGTTGTGGGATATGGCCACCGGCAGCCCGGTCGGGGTGATGAGCGGCCACACCAGCAGCGTATGGAGCATCGACATCAGCCCCGACGGCAGGACGCTGGCTTCGGCGTCCTACGACCAGACGGTGCGCCTGTGGGACATCGCCACGCGCAGCCAGGTCGCGGTGTTGGAAGGGCACACCGGCGGGGCGTACAGCGTTGACTTCAACAGCGACGGCACGCTGCTGGTCACGTCCGCCGCCGACCGGACGGTGCGGGTGTGGGACGTGGCGACCCGCACGCAGTTGACCGTGCTGCAAGGGCACACCGACCGCATCGACAGCGCGCAGTTCCGCCCGGACGACACGCTGATCGCGTCCGGTTCGTCCGATTGGTCGGTGCGGCTGTGGGGCATAAGCGGGGTTATCGTGGAGCCTGCGCCGTCCGCAACGGTCACGCCGCTGCCCGGCAGCACGATCCCGATGACGCCGGTGACGCTGCCAACACTGCCGCCGATGCCAACCGTGCCAACGCAGATCCCAACATCCACCATGACACCCGTGCCGCTAGCCGGGTCGAATAGCCCTATTGACGTATCGAACGCCGCCAACCTGGTTCCCTTGCAGCAGTTGGGCGAACCGGGCCAGGTGCGCGACGTGGACTTCAGCCCGGACGGGACCCGGCTGGTGACTGGCAGCGCGGCTGACAACGCCGTGCGGGTGTGGGATTTGGCTACCGGGCAAACGGTGCACGTGCTGCGCGGCCATAACGGGGTGGTGCTGGGTGTTTCCTACCACCCGGACGGCACGATGGTCGCGTCCGGCGCGGGATCGGGCGATGCCACGATCCGGCTGTGGGACGTGGCCACCGGCAGCCAACTGCGCGTTATGTCCGATGACCTGAGCGAAGTGTACGACGTGGCCTTCAGCCCCGATGGGCGCTTGATCGCGTCGGCCAACGGCGACAACACCGCGCGCATCTGGGACGTGGCCACCGGCACCCTGGTACACACCCTGCACGGGCACGCGGGCAACGTCCTGCACGTCGCGTTCAGTCCCGATAGCAGCGTGCTGGCCTCGTCCAGCGGGTCCGACCATTCGATCCGCCTGTGGGATGTGGAATCGGGCGCACCGTTGGGCGTCATGAGCGGCCACACCAGCAGCGTGTGGAGCCTGGACTGGAGCGCAGACGGCAGTATGCTGGCGTCGGGCAGCCACGATAACACCGTGCGGCTGTGGCACGTCGCCAGTTTGCAGCAGGTCGCGGTCTTCGAGGGCCATACGTCGACCATTTACGGCGTGGACTTTGTGCCGGATGCGTCGCTGGTGCTTTCGGCCAGCCAGGACGGCACGCTGCGGCTGTGGAACGTGGGCAGCGGGCAAGAGATCGCGCGCTATGACCACCCCGCACGCCTGGATACCGCGCGCTTCAACGCAGCAGGCACCCAGATCGCGTCGGGCTGCGGTGACGGCATCGTGCGCGTGTGGGGCTTGCCCGTTGATGCAACCTCGTCCGGTCGGGAAGGCGCAGGTTAAGGCTGCGCACCGGCAGCGTGCGCCAGGCCACACGCCGCCCAGACCCCGGTTGTTTCTGCCGGTCCAACCGGGCAAACGTCTGCCGGAGCCAACCAGACGTCTGCCCGGTTTTTGCATCACTGGCCAGGGAAAAACACGCAACTTTTCCGCCCAACATGCGTAATAATCTACAGCGTTCAACGGTGCAAATCAGGAGACAACAACATGCCATACCGTGAAGTGCAAAGGTTGCGGCAGTGGTGGATATATGCGATTGTGTTTGCCCCGACGGTGCCGTTATGGTGGGCCGTCTACGACCAGGTTATCCAGGGCAATCCGTTCGGGGACAATCCCGCGCCGGACTGGTTCGTGGTGCTGTTCTGGCTCATCTTCGGGATTGTGTTGCCGGTGGGGGTATTCTTCGTGAGTCTGGTCGTGGAAACGCGCGACGATTATGTGCTGGTGCGTTATGTCCCGTTTTTCCAGCGCAAACTGGCCTATCGCGATATCGTGTCGGCGGAGGCCATCACCTTCAAGCCCCTGCAAAACTATGGCGGCTGGGGCATCCGCTTGGGGCGCGGCGGCACGGCCTATACCGTCAGCGGGAAACAGGGCGTCGAACTCACCTTGCGCAATGGCAAACGG
>JAADYV010000081.1 GCA_010092855.1 Chloroflexota bacterium
TCCAACGCGCTGCCAACCACCTGCTGCTCGAACTCGTCGCGCATCAGGTCACGGTCCAGGCTGCGCGCAGCATTGCGCACCGTCAGGTTGCCCTGGATGAAGGTGTGCCCGCGCACCTTGATGTCGCTGAAGACACGGTCCAGTTCGCGTTTGGCGGTGTCGAGGTGCTCGTTAAGGCCAACGGCCTGCTGTTCGAGTTCCTGGCGCAGACTCTCGGCCAGTGCGGTATCGCTCGTGATCAGGCTGATCTGGCGGTCCAGTTCGTCGATATACTTGCGTGTTACGCTGTCCACAAAATCCAGTTGGGCGTAGAGCTTCTGCTTGGCCGGTGGCACGCGCGCAAAGATCGTGCGCAGGTGCTCGCGGACGGCATTCATGCCGCCCGGATCGCCGGAAGCCCCGGTGAACAGCCCGCCGGATGTCCCTTTTTGCTTGAGCGCTTGTTTGGCCGACACCATGAAAATCTCCGGGCGCAAACCGAGCAGTTCGTTCAACTGCTGCTTGACGAAGCTGGCGACTTCCTTTTGTTCCTTGCTGCCCAACAGGTCGGCCTGATTGATCACGACCACGATCTTTTTGCCATAATCGCGCGCCAGTTCCAGGTAGAGGCGTTCGGTTTCGGCAAAGGCACGTTTGGCCGAAAGCAGAAAAATGACCAGATCGCTGCGGCTGAGGAAGTTCTTGGCGATGCGTTCGTGCTTGCGAAAGACCGAACCGGTTCCCGGCGTATCTACGATCACTACGCCGGGGCCGCCCGTGTTGGGATGCGTCCACTCGCGCACGATGTCTTGTTCGCGCCAGGTGGGTTGTTTGCTGGTTTTGCTGCTCCAACGCACCAGCTCAATCGCGTCCGTGGTCGGCGTGATACCCATTGGCAGTAGTTCGTCGCCCAGCAGCGCATTCACAAAACTCGACTTGCCCGCATTGAACTCGCCCACGACCACTACCAGGAAAAACATTTCCTGTAGATCGCTTGCGTTTTGCTGCAAGCGTTTTTTGTCGTCCCCGCTCTCCTCGCCAATTTGCCCCACGATGCTGGCTACGTCGTGCAGCAGCCGCACTTCCCGCTCGCGGACATCGGCAATCGGGCCTTCCAATACTATATTAGTCATGTGGTTGTGGTCCTTTTTTGCAGACTAGCCAAACCGCCCTGAATACGCAGCAATGCTTGTTGGTGCTGGTCCAGGTCGGTGCGTAGTTGCTGCACCAGTTCGGTTTGTGACTCGATCATGCGCGTGAACGGCGCAGTGGCGTCCTGGCGCAGTTGGACACCGTGTCCGACCAGTTCCCCGGCGGCGCGGCGCAAGATGTCCAGGTATTCATCCCGGTTGCGGTGCAGGCGGCGTTCGTAGGCCCGCGCCAGGAACCAGCCCCGGATGGGTACCAGCAGCAGCCCAAACACAATCAGTGCAAAGCCGATGATAAATACCAGCAGCACCGACCCGACGTTGGCCACCAGGTTCGGCACTGCGCCCAGCGCTGTGACCAGGACCAGGATCAAAGTCAGGATTTCCCACAGTGCCAGCACGATTAGCGTGTTGCGCAGTGTGCGGTCCAGGCGCTTGGTTTCGAAGCGTTCGGCCTCGCGCAGCAGGTTTTCGAGCGGGTGCCGCACCTCGCGCAGGAACTTGCGGTCATACCGCAGCGGCGTTTGGATTTTGCCGATGATTTTGTCCGAAAGGCTGGGCGGCAAGCGTTTGACCGCCTGCTGAGTGTAGTCAACCAGGTCGTCGATATCCTGCAAATCCCGCCCTTCCAGCCGGGGACCGAGTTTGTTCACCGTTTCGGGAATCTGGTGCAGCGTGGCGCGGACCTTGTGCTCGTCGAAGGCGCTTTCAGTGCGCGTGCGGCGCTGGAATCGGCGGAACAATCGCCCGATGCCGATGATTTCGCCCAGGCCGCTGAAGAACAGCGAAATGCCGCGCGAAAACTGGAACAATTCCCCAATTGCCTCGCGCCCCCGTGCTGCGCTCTCGTCCCACAGGTTTTCGACGGTCTCCAGCGTTTCTTCGACTGTGCGTTCCTGTTCGCGCCGGGCCTGTTCGATCTGCGCCTGAATGTTCTCCATTGTTTTGCGGTGCTCGTCCAGCGCGGCCTGCCGCTCCTGGGACAGAGCCAGCGCTGTCCTGGTCACGTTCTGGCAAATCTGGATTGGAGTTTCCAGCTTCTGGCGCAGCCGTTCCGTGTCGCCGAGCGTGGTCTGAATGTACTCCTCGATCCCCGCAAAACCACTCTCATCCCACGCAATTTCGTCGCGGGGAGTGGCGCTTTGTGCTGCCAGCGCTTGCCGCGCCGAGACCAGCCAGACCTGCGGCTCGATGCCCAGGTACAACCGGCTTTGTTCCAGTACGAAGTCGCGCACCTGCTCGCGCTCATCGTCTTCCAATACGTCAACCTGGTTGACCACCGCGATTACGCGCTTGCCATAGCCTTTGAGTTCTTGCAGGAATTCCAGGTTGCCGGCAGAAAGCACCTGCGTGGCGATCATCACCAGCAGCACCACGTCGGCCCGGTGCAAAAAGCGCCGTGTCACTTCATCGTGCGTGCGGAAGACCGACTCCAAGCCAGGTGTATCAACCAGGCTGAGGTTTTCCAGCAGCGGTGTGGGATGGAACACGGTTTCGATATCGCCGGAGCGTGAGCGTTGGACGTCGGGGCCGTGCCGCAGGATCACAATATGATCGGTGGTCGGGATAGGGCCGACTTCCAGCACATCGCCGCCCAGCAGCGCATTGATGATGCTCGACTTGCCCGACCCAAACGGACCCACCATCACCATCAGAAATGGGTGGTTGGTGTGAAACAACGCATCGCGCGCTTGCTCCATCTCGCTGTCCGGCAGCCCATCCACGCGCTCCAGCGTTTCGATCAGTTCCGTAATCTGATCGTGTTCCTGGCGGCGAATCGCATCGAACTGACTTAGCAATTTAACTGGAATCTGGTCAACGGCCACGTGTCACTTTTCCGTTCGCTGGGATTTCACCCGCTGTGTGCCCGCAAAGTGGGCGAATAGTCACGCAGAATCGAGCCACCGACGAACTCGCGCAGCAATGAGTTATCGGGCACGACTTTGGCCTCCATCGGCTTGAGCCAACTCAGGATCGAGAGCAGCCGCCGCGCTTCGACGTAATGCGGCTGGCGCGGCTCAATCTGCAGCAGCAACGGCTCGGCCAGCGGACGCAGCACCGCCAATTCGTAGAGCAGGGCCGAATTGAACATAATATCGGCGTTTTCCTGGTAGGGGAAGATGTTGCGTTTTTCCCCGCGACGCACGCTTTCCCAGCGCGACAGCGTTTCCAGCGCCGAATATCCTCGCCGCCGCGCATCACGCACGATACGGCGTGTCAGGCGCACGTCGGTGGTGGGCACGCGGTTGTGCCGGTCGATGTTCAACTGGGTCAGCGCCGAGACGTAGATGCGATAGGTTCTTTCGGTGGGGATGGACTGCACCAGCCCTGGGTTCAGCCCGTGAATGCCCTCGATGATCAGAATTTGGTCGGCGGAAAGTTGGGTAAACTGCTCCTGAAAGCTGCGCGTACCGGTCACAAAGTCAAAGTGCGGAAGCTGGACCTTGCGGCTTTCGGTCAGCGCGGCCAGATGTTCATTAAAGAGCGGCAGGTCCACCGCTTCCAATGCTTCGAAATCATATTCACCGTTTTCGTCCAGCGGGGTCAGGTGCCGCTCGACAAAGTAATTGTCCATTTCCAGCGTATAAGGCGTCAAGCCATGCGCCACCAGTTGAATCGCCAGGCGTTTGGAAAAGGTCGTTTTGCCCGACGACGACGGCCCCGCGATCAGCACCAGGCGCGCCCCATCCTGGCGATAGTGGTCGCTGATTTTGGACGCGATATGTGCGATATGCTGCTCGTGCAGTGCTTCATTGACGAGTACCAATTCCCGCGCGTGTCCATCGCGGATCGCCTGGTTGAGATTGCCGATGTCCTCGATGCCAAGCAGGCTTAGCCATTCTTGCGTTTGCCGGAAGACCTCGGGCAACTGTGGTGAAGGTGCATAGGGCTGAATGACTGTGGGACTTTCGCGGCGGGGATAGAGCAGCACAAACCCGTCTTCTTCCGGCAGGATGTTGAACAGCGTCAGGTACCCCGCGTGCGGCACCATGTAGCCGTAGAAGTAGTCCATCTCGTCCCGCAGTTTGTAGACCGTCAGATAGTCCTTGTGGCGGAATTCCAGCAGGCGCACCTTGTCATCATCGCCGCATTCGCTGAAGATGCGTATTGCTTCTGCCAACGGGATTTCCTGGCGTTCAATCGGCTCATTAGCCACCACGATTTCATGCATACGCTCTTTGATGGCTTCGAGTTCGCTGGCTGTGAATGGTTCACGGTTGCGCAGGCGGCAGAAAAATGCGCCGCTGGGCACGGCATAGTCAATAATCACCTGCACCCCGGGGAATAACTCGGCGGTGGCCACCGTCAACAGGAACGCCAGCGAGCGCCGATAAACGCGCCCGCCATCGCCCGAATCGGTGTGGATGGGTTGAATATTGACGTCGCGCACGACCGGCATGGTTAGTTCGCGTAGCACGCCGTCTACCAGCGCCGCGACGGATAGCTTACCTCGTGCCGGGTCGTCCACTTCGTAGGCCTGGACGAACGTTTCGAGCGTGGTGCCGACTGGCCCTTCCAGGACAGTCCCGTCGGGGAATGTGACGTGCACTGATGTGCGTGGTTCTGCGCGAGAGATGATTGTTTGTAAGGCTTCCATACGGCTTTCTCTAATTTACTCGTGTGTTTTCAGGGTGGCAGTGGCCTGTTACGGCGTGTCCTGCCACCCATAGTTGTCGATGTGTTTGGTGTTAGGGGGCGATTAGCAATACAACACCGGTGCGCGGCGGGAGTTTCACGGTCAGCACGCCATCGTGCAGCGAGACGGTCAGGGTCTCGCCAAACAGGACCTGGGGGGTACCTGCGCCGTTTTCTGCCGGGATGGCGAGGGTAGCCTCTGCTGTATCAGTATTGAAGGCCACCAGCAGCGCTTCGTCGTCGTTCGTGCGTGCAAATGCTACCTGTTTTCCCGCTGCCAACAGCGTGCGGTAGGTGCCGCGTCGCAGAGCCGGGTGCGCTTTGCGAAGCTGGATCGTGGCCTGGATATAGTGCCACAGGTCCATGTCCCACTGCGCTTGATCCCAGATCATGCCCCCGCGCGGACCGGGATCGTGGCCGCCCGTCATGCCGATTTCGTCGCCATAATAGACGGTAGGCGCGCCCGGCATTGTCATCTGGAACAACATGGCCAGCTTGAGCGCCGACGTGTCTTCTTCCACCATCGTCAGGAAGCGGGGTGTATCGTGACTGCCCAACAGGTTCATCTGCGCCAGGTTGATTTCCCAGTCGTACAGGGCTAGCATATCCTCGATAGCCTGGGCGAAGGCCACTGCATCCAGCGGTTCGAGAAGCGAGTAACCGCCACCGGGATCAAGCGGGGCCAGCGATTCTGCACCAAAGAAGGCAATGGCCGCGCGGGTCTGGATGTAGTTCATCACGGCATCGAACTGGTCGCCTTGCAACCAGCGCTGGGAAGGCTTCCAGATTTCGCCGACGATGTAGGCTTCGGGGTTGATCGCTTTCACGCGCTGCCGGAATTCCTGCCAGAAGGCATCGTCGTCAATTTCGAAGGGCACATCCAAACGCCAACCGTCGATCCCAAAGCGGACCCAGTGTTCGGCCACGTCAAAGATAAACTCGCGTACCTGCGGGTTGTCGGTATTCAGATTGGGCAGCGCGGGCAGGTCCCACCAGGCTTCGTAGTTGAGGTTTTTTCCATCACCATAGGCATTCAGCGGAAATCCTTTGATCGTGAACCAGTCCAGGTAAGGCGACTGCGCGCCGCATTCTAGAATGTGGTTAAACTGGAAAAAGCCCCGACTGGCATGGTTAAAGACGCCGTCCAGAATGATGTGGATGTTGCGCGCATGTGCCGCATCCAGCAGTTCGCGCAGCGCCGCGTTGCCCCCCAGCAGCGGATCGACCTGGTAATAGTCGTGCGTGTGATAGCGGTGGTTCGATGCCGACTGAAAGATCGGGTTGAAATAAATCCCCGTGATACCCAGGTCCGCCAGGTAATCCAGGTGTTCGACTACGCCCAACAGGTCGCCGCCCTTGAAGCCAAAGACGGTCGGTGGGGCATCCCAGGCTTCCAGGTTGGAGGGCTTGGTGACACGCTCGCTGCTAGCAAAGCGATCCGGGAAGATTTGGTAGAGAATGGCGTCTTTAATCCATTCCGGTGTTTGTATCATCTGGTTCACGCGGTTCTCCCACATCAGGTGTCTGAAAAAAGTGTATGTGCACTAAAGATGGTACCGACTCTGTACGTAGTCAGCAATAGTTTCGTTGCGGTGGACTGGGGAAAGAGGTCGGCTTAAGGTGGATAGACAGTGTCGTCATCATCGATGAATTCGGGCGGCGCGCCCCGGTATTCCGGTGCGAGATGCAACAGCTCGTCTTCGGTCAGTACCTGGCCGTTGAGTTCATCGTACAGGTCCGGGTTCGCGGCCCGGTCGATGGCACAGCGCCACTGCTGGCGACCCACATGCCGCAGCACCGAGCGGCAGTTGTCGCAGCGCAAAACCTGCCGCGCCTGCGGAATGCCCAGCACCCGGTAGCGGCGTTCTTCGAGATACAGTTCCCCCACCTCGCAGACCGGGCACGATGACAGGATAAAATCGTCCTGATAGCGCGCGATGCTGGTGGCCTGCGCAAAATACACCCCTGCGTAAACTGCCACTACCAGCAACAAACCGCCGGCCAGCCATACCAGGGGCGATACGCCACCGGAATCATCATCGCCGGACGTTACCGTCTCCTCGACAATGGCCGGGCCGCCTGTAGCTGGTTCTGGAGCAGATGGCGGCGCATTTTCGTCATCGCCGGTTTCGTCACTGCCGCTGGCCTCAACTTCGTCTGTAATGCCACTCTCAGGCGCTGCGGCTATCGCGGCGGTGGTAGCGGTAGGTGTCAAGCTCGCGGTGGCAGTCGGCGGTGGTGTAGTCGGTGTAAGCGTAGGTGTTTCCTCGGTGGGCGCTGGCGTTGGACTGAGCACCGGTGTGGATGTCGCGGTTGGCGTGGGAGATTCCGGTGTGGCAGGCTCTAGTGTGGCAGATGGTGCAGGCGACGGTGTCGCTGTCGGGGCCACCGTCGGAGTTTCGGTTGGATCCTCGGTTGGAGTCGCTGTCGGGCGTTCGGTGGGCACACTCGTCGCTGTGGATATCGATTGGGAGGTAACGGTGGGCGCGGGCGCGCTGGTTCCGGTGGGCGGTGTCGGTGGTGGTGTCGTCACAGTCGCAGCGTCCAGTTCCGCCGCGCTTTCCAGCAGCGCTGCCGGTGTTGGCATGCTGGCAATGCTCGTGTTTGTCGGCGACGGCGCAATGCTGGCGGTGCGTGTCGGACTCGGCAGCATGGTGGGCGTCAACGTGGACGTTACACTGGGCGGAGGTGGCGTAAATGTGAGTGTGGGCTCTGGCGTGAAGGTTGGGCTAGGCGGTTCAAGTGTATACGTTGCCGTTGGCTCTAACGTGGGAGTGAGTGTCGGTGGCGGTGTGAACGTCCGTGACGGGGACGGACTCGGTTCTGGGGAAGGTGTTTCTGTTGGTAGTGGGGTTTCGCTGGGCGACAGCGTCAAGGTATAGGATGGCGTTGGCGTCAGGGTAGGTGGTAGCGGTGTGATAGTCAGCGTTGCCGTTGGTGGCGGCGGTGTAAAGGTCAATGTTGGCAGCGAGGTGTTGGTTGCCGTCGGCATTGGCGTGAACGTTGGCGGTTCCGGCGTAAAGGTCAATGACGGCACGGGCGTGAAGGTAGGCGGCGGTGTTAGGCTCGCCGTCGGTGGCAGTGATGTGAAGGTTAGCGTAAGCGACGGTGTTTGGGTCAGCGTCGGCGTTGAAGTCGGTGTTAGCGTGGGCGGCAGGGGGGTGTCCGACGGCGTATAGGTCGCGGTCGGCGTGAAGGTAGCTGTCACGTCTGGCGTCAGTGTGATCGTTGGGGTAAACGTGCCGCTGGGCCGCACCGGGAATGTACCCGGTGGTAGCAAGTTCTGCGACGGGGACAGCGTTAGGACCACTGTTTCGGGAGCAGGCAGCGCGTCGATTTCGCTTTCGTCCATCCAACGCACCAAATCGCGTCGAATCCACCCGTAACCATCCCCAAAATCAATCAGAATCCACTCTGCGGTTTCGTTGCGCACAATGGCGTAGGCCTGGACCACATCCCCCGTGAACAGTTCGCCCAGAAAGCCGTCGCCGGGCCGTGCGCGCACCAATGCCCCATCCAGGCCCGCGTTCACCAGGTTGGCGTTAGGAGTATAGGTCGGGCCACCGGGGGTAGGAAATACATCAAGGAGTACTGCCGCAGGGTCGATCACCGGCAGAAAACTGGTGTCGAGCTGCCAGTTGACATATTCTTGCTTGACCCAACCCTGGACATCGTCAGAGTTGACCAGAATCCACTCGCCATTTTCAGTACGCGCCAGCGGTTCGACCCAGGTGCCAAATGGCAGCGAATTGACCAGGTTGTTGTTGCTTTCGTCGCTGGGGCTGCTGCGCATTTGCAGGCCCACTTCTGGCCACACCCAGTGCACGTTAGGCGTGATGGTTGGACTCGCGTCCTGGGCCAGCAATGTACCACCTGCAACCAGCACCACTAACAGCCCGGCGCAGACGCCCAATCCAAGCACCCCAACCCACAACCAGCGA
>JAADYV010000082.1 GCA_010092855.1 Chloroflexota bacterium
CTGCGGGGAAGTCGTCACGCCGGGGCAAAACATCGCGGTGACGGGCAATTCTGGGCGTTCCAGTGGTCCCCACCTGCACTTTGAGGTACGTGGCTCCAACGGCGCGCCGGTCAACCCCTGGGAGTGGTTAAGTTTCTGAAGCCCAAAGCGGTTTTCTATTAAGGGGGCTATATAACGCCAATCCGCTCGAAATATAGCAGCGCAGAAAAAATGCTCTCTAGTATCTTTTCATACCAATCGAAAAACGACTTTCCACTAGTTGATGTTATGTTATTCGAGGGATCGAAATGGTGACCTGTGAAATTTCTGACTAGGTGGAGGCAATGCGACCATTGCAGAGGACCATCTTTAGAATCGATATAAACCTTCTCTATTCGCTGCAGGAACTGCCTCAAAGTGTTTGCCGTTTGTACTTTCTCAAGTCCAACCTTTGGATAGATGATTTGATCGCGTGCTAGAGCCTCTGTCAAAAGACGTTGGCCCAAGGTATGCATCCCTTTCGATTTTGGATGCAGTTTCTTCCTAAGCAGCGCTTCAATAAGTAAACACAGATCCTTTAGGCAGGCATAAAGCCTACCAAGAGTATAAGCATTTGGCTGGATTTCGTGCTCGATCGCTGCGTTGAATGTCTCCCAATTACGTCGTAATGCCAATACCGTCCCTACCAGAAAAATCCGATCTGGACGCGCCATGTTCTTCAACATTTTCAGCAAATCATCCTCATTTAATGGATACATCCAGGTCAACTGGGTTTTGATGAAAAACCTTGCCATTTCGAGTATTGCTCGACGCTCGAATTGAAGCCATAGTTCAGTATCTAGTATTTCCCATGTATCTATGCTCCAGTGAGCAGGGGCATCATTGCGGTCTTCCCATTCAGCCGTTAGCAGATTTGCAAAACCATCATCGAGTTTCCCGTTACTGATCTGTGCAATCCCTAGATTGGCATATACCATGCCCTTATTTAGATGGTTTCCACTTTGGTTTTCATAAGCAAGGATTTCTCCAAGCAAGACTGAATAATAATGCTCTGCCACCCAGGAGGAATTAGAATCCGGCAAAAACTGGAAACGTAGATTATTCGCTGGATTGAAATAGTAATTCTTTTCCACGTATGGCTTATTTGGATCAAACCCTGGATATGCAGCAATCCCCTCGTTTAATAACCGTTTACCCTCTGCAATCAAATCGAAAGCTGCGCTATTGGTTGCTTGTTCTGTATCGTTCACCATAACCTCCGTTTCGTTAGCAGCCACCCTCGACGATCACAATGTAGCCCTGGATGGTCTCGGAGATGATGGTATTGCCGATCTCGGCCAGCACGTTGATGTAGACAATGTGCAGGCCGGTGTCCAGCCCGGTGGTGTCGGCCATCACCTGCACCGTGTCCCCATTGCGCACCCGCTCCGGGGTAATCTGTATGCGGGGGCCATTGGGTGGCACAGCAGCCTCGACCGCTGCCGAAAATCCGCCGGGATAACCAGTATTGAGCACTAAAAACTCACCCACCAGCACCATCGCCGGGCAGTTCACGCCAGCTTCAACAATCATGTCCTCGGCCTGAATCGTGAGATGGGGCAGGTAGTCGCTGTAACGGTGGTTCATCGCGGCCACGCGGTAGAAGACCGGCAGCGGTGTGCCATCGCTGCGCAGGATACCGAACCAGCGCATGTGGCTGCACAGCGGCGTGATCGCCGGTTCGTATAGCGCCCAGTTCAGGTTCCACAGGAACATCGGTCCCGCCCAGGGCCAGTTGCGGTCCGCCCAGGCATAGGCGCGCACGGTGAAATCGGCCTGCTGCTCGGCGGAAACACGCATCCACGCAAACCCGGCGAAGTTGGGATCGCTGTCGGAGCAGGTGATGCCGTCCTCTGCCGGGTTGCGCAGCCAGCCAAACTCGGTCAGCCAAATTTGCTTGTCGTAGATACCGCGTTCCTCAAACATCTCGCGGATCAGTTCCACGCGGCGGAAGACGAGCGTATCTTCAGTTGGCTCGGTTTCGGGTGGCTGGTTGTAGCCATAGGGATGGTAACCGAAAGCATCGAACCACTGTGCCGCGCCGTTGTCGAGCATTTCCTCGGTGAATTCGAGATCACTGACCGCACGCCGGTCGGCGGTGGTGATGGTGGGGGCCAATCCGCCGGACACGACGATAATGTTGGGATTCACGGCCTTGATCTCGGTGTAGGCGGCGCGCAGCATATGGGTGAACTGCCACCCATTTGGGCCCTGCGGCCATTCATTGGCCAGGTTCGGTTCGTTGTGGACCTCAATCGCATCCACGCCCAGCGCCGACAACTCGATGGTTCGCTGGCGCACACTGGCCTTCAGCGTGTTAAAGTCCTCGGTCCAGCCGAGGTCCATCCGGAATAGAATCCGTTTGCTGGCATATTGCCCGATTTGACTGACATCGTACAGCTTGACCCAATCCATGCCCAGTTGGTCCACTAGGCCGGGATCAACGCCGGAATAGGGGCCGACATGGATGCCATACCCCAGGTGTGGCGCGGGCCAGTTGTCACCGGATTGCGCTTCCGCCGGGTTATGGACAGTCGGCAGCCACCCCGCTGTTCCCATCACGCACCACAATACGATCACGCGCAACATCATATCAACACGCACAAGCACCTACCTGGTTCTAGCCAGCATTAACCTATGATGCGTAACTGCTATTTTCTGTACACGTATCACAATCCACCGCGCCGAAGTCGGTGTACAATGATGTCTATCGTGGCCCCATGCAGCGTCTATAAAGATTTGCCACAGATAAGTTAACCAACCAAGCATGTTGACATTGTAGTCAGTCTTGTGGTTTGAACCAAAAAACAACGGCCAACACGGCCACACTTTTAGGAGGTTTTACTACAGTTATGAGCATTAGCCAGTTAGCCAGAACGATCAAAGAGTCACCCACCTTGCGACTGAACGAGGAGGCCCTGGTCTTGCGGCGCAAAGGTGAGCCGGTGATCAATCTGGCCGTCGGTGAGCCCAAGAACAAAGCACCCATAACCGCGATCCTCGGTTCAGCGGCGAAGCTAAAAGAAGGTGACGTAAAATACGCGCCTACCGATGGTTTGCCCTCGCTGAAAAAAGCCATCATCCGCTATACGGAAGAAAACTATGGCCGGTTGCCAGCACCAGAAAACATCATTGTCTCCACCGGTGCCAAGCAAGCCTTGTATAACCTGCTGTTTTCGATCATCAACCCCCAGGACGAAGTCATCATCCTGGCCCCCTACTGGGTGAGTTACCCGGAAATGGTCAAGATGGTGTACGGCATTCCGGTGATCGTCACGCCCGAAGACGGCACTTTCCAACACCGGATGGAGGACATCGAAGAAGCTGTTTCGTCCTATACCCGCGCGATCATTGTCAACAGCCCCAACAACCCCTCTGGCGTAGTGTATTCCGAGGAGTTCCTCGCGGAATTGGTGGAGTACTGCGAACAGCGCGATATCTTCGTTATCATGGACGACATCTACCACAGGCTAATTTTCGATGGCAAACGCGCCCCGCGTGCCTGGGACTATACACCCAAGGATATCGAAAACACGCGCGTGATTGTGCTCAACGGGGTGTCCAAGCTATATGGCATGACAGGTTTTCGCATCGGGTGGGCCATCGCCAACCGCAAGCTGATCGAGGTGATGACCAACATCCAGGCCCAAACCACATCCTGCCCGTCGGTTGTATCCCAGTCGGCAGCCGAGGGTGCGTTGACCGGGGTGCAAAGCGTGGTGGAGGACCTGCGGCTGATGATCCAGAACAACCGCGACGTGGTCATGCACGAGCTGCGCGCCTTCACCGATGTTCGCACCATTCCGCCGGACGGCACATTCTACGTGCTGCCGGACTTCCGGGCCTATACCAACGACTCGGTAGAACTGGCTCACTTCCTGCTCCGCAAGGCGCTAGTGGTGACCGTGCCGGGTGTGGCCTTTGGTATGGAGGGCTACATCCGCATGAGTTTTTCCGGCTCCACCAACGACCTGATCGAAGCTGTTGAACGCATGAAATGGGCGCTGGATCCGAATGCTCCTAACGAAATTTACATTGGCGACCGGAAGCTGATCCGGGATTGGATGTAATACACAATGTCGATGAACAACAACTTATTGAACATTAAAACGCCCGCCCAGGACCAGGCCCACGCGCTCAAAGCCGACTATAGCCTGAGCAATCATGGGCTGCGCAACATGCGCCAGACGTATTGGAACCTGCCAACCGAAGCGCTGTACGAAGAAATTGTGTTTCGCGGGGAGGGACGTATCTCGCGGCATGGTCCCGTTGTGGTGAATTCCGGCAAGCACAACGCGCGCGCGGCGCAGGACAAGTACATCGTGCGCGAGCCATCCACCGAAGAACACATCTGGTGGGGCGAATACAACCGCCCGATCAGCGCGGAAACCTTCAACGAGGTGTTCAACCGGCTGCAAGGTTATATCCAGGGGCGAGACCTGTTCATCCAGGACTGCTACGCAGGCGCTCATCCCGACTACCAATTGCCGGTGCGCATCATCACCGAGTATGCCTGGCACAGCCTGTTCGCGCGCAACATGTTCATCCTGCCGCAAAACCGCGAAGCATATCGTCTGCACGTGCCGGACTTCACGCTGATGATCGTGCCGACGTTTAAGGGGTTCGGTCCCATCGACTCGACGCGCACCAGCACTTTCATTATGCTCAACTTCGACCAGCGCCTGTGCATCATCGGGGATACCGGTTATGGTGGCGAGATCAAGAAGTCGATCTTCACCGTGATGAACTACATCCTGCCGCTGGAAGGCGTGTTGACCATGCACTGTTCGGCCAACCAGGGGCCGGACGGCGATACCGCGTTGTTCTTTGGCCTGTCGGGGACGGGCAAGACGACGCTGTCTGCCGATCCGACACGCGGCTTGATCGGCGACGACGAACATGGCTGGAGCGATGATGGCGTGTTCAACTTCGAAAATGGTTGCTACGCCAAGGTGATCCAGCTTTCGCCCACCGCCGAACCGCAAATCTACCGCGCAACGCAGAGTTTCGGCGCGATCCTGGAGAATGTGGTATACGACCCGGTCACGCGCGCCATCGACCTGGATGACGACGAATTCACCGAAAACACGCGCGCATCTTACCCGCTGACGTTTATCGAAAACGCCATCCCAGAGAAGATGGGCGGGCACCCCAAGAACATCATCTTGCTGACGTGTGATGCGCAGGGCGTGATGCC
>JAADYV010000445.1 GCA_010092855.1 Chloroflexota bacterium
AATCTCGTCCCCCGGCTGGAGCTGGTCCAGGTTGTAGAACGGCCCCGGATCGTCAAAATTGAATTGTCGGTGCGCCGCCAGCACGGTGTTGCCCCAGTCCGGTTCCAGCCAGGTGGTGCCCTCTAGCCAGCCCACCGCCCACCGCAGCGTGCTGACATCCCACGTTCCGCCTTCCAGCGGCAGCGGTTGAATGGGCACCGGCTGCTCAAACTCCGACAGCGAGGGAATCACCAGGTAGCGGTCGCCTGCCGGTTCCGGCGCGCTGTACGGCGTTGGCGTTGGAGCGAGCACAGCCGCTTCCGGCACTTCACAGGGGATGAGCAGCACATCACCGACCTGCAGGAAATAGGTGTCGCCAAGGTTATTGTATTCCATCAAGTCTGGAAGGGTTACGGCGTAGGTTACGGCGATGGCATACAGCGTGTCCCCTGGCTGCACAACATGCGCCGGGCACGGCACACTATTTGCCGATACCGCCGGTTGGGTTGGCGGCGGTCCAATGTGGATCGTGATTTCGCACGCAGCGCGGAGCGAGCGTGTATTATCGAACACCGCCAGCCGCAGACGATACTCGTCATATGCCAGCCCAGTGGTATCGATGATGCCCAACGGCCCCTCCACCACCGGGACGGTGTAGTCCTGGCTGAGAAGGGCAAACTGGGCGTTGGGATCGTTGGCCGGTTTGATCTCGAAGCGATAAGTAGCGAAACCAGGAATGTTAGCCGTGCCGTATGCGGTGATCGGCTGGAACAGGTACACGCCATCGCCCGGAATGTAGAACGAGGCGCTATCACGTGAGCAGCCCACAGGCGACGGCGCACCGGGCAACACCGTCCCGACCGGCGTCGGCGTCGGTTGTACAGTTGGCACCGACAGCAGTACCTCCGCATTCTGCGGTGCTCCGGGATCGAGCGTCGGTTGTTCGACAACCATATCGGACGTGGTAGCGGCTGGGTCTTCACAGCCGGGGATGCGCAGTTCCTGCCCGACTTGCAGAGCAAACGAATCAGAAATGCCGTTCAACGACAAGAGCGCGTCCACGAATACCGCTACATCTGCCTCGTCCACAAACTGGCGGGCAATGCTGTACAGGGTATCCCCCGCCTGTACAGTGTACACGCACGGCGAGCTGTCCCCCGGTGACTGGGCAGTTGGAGTCGGTTGGAGAAGAGGAGGCACCTGCGTTGGAGTAGCCACCGGCGCGACGGCCACCGCCTGCGGACAGTCGAGATCATCCAGCGACAACTCCTGGCCCTGCGCCCACAGCCGCTCGATCTCGTCCAGGTACAGGCGCGCGATGTCCGGGTTGGGGATGATCAGCAGGTTTTCGTCGTTTTCAGTGAACGAGTTGTTCGACAGGTTGGCCGAGCCGATCACCACAATCGCCTCGTCGATCACCAGGATTTTGTGGTGCATCGCGCCCGGGTTGCCGTCGGTGCGCAGCGGCATCCCCGCGCAGGCCAGGTCTGCGGCAAAGCGGCTGCTACGGGCCTCGATCACGCCGCGCCCGGCCAGTTCACCGCTGGCGACCCGGTCCGCGATCAGGCCCATCAGGTTTTCGCCCGTATCGCCGATCTCCACACTGGACGTGAATGAAAACAACGCGAACTCCAACTGGCTGGCGTTCCCGATCAACTGGCCCAGGCGCTGGCTGGCTGCGTCACCGTCTTCGGCCAGAAAATAGGTTTCGACAAGTGTCCCGTTGATGTCGATCACCGGGTAGGGCACGCCAGCGGGCGACATGCGGCCAAACTGCCCGGCGTACAATTCCTCGAACTCGGCGGTGTAGTTTTGCGCCAGCGTCTGAGACTGGATCAGGATTGCGCCGTTGTTGTTGGCCGCGAAGCCGTTTTCGGTTGGGTTAGCCGAGCCGGTCCACACAGTCTGCCCATCAATGATCAGGAACTTGTTATGCATGAACCCGCCGCGCATCTCGTCCGACACGACCGGAATCCCGGCAGCAACCAGGTCCGACATGGTGTTTGCCGAGGGCGAGTCGTCGTCAATGCCCAGGCCGTGCAGCCCATCCGTCACCACGCGCACCGCCACGCCGCGATTATGCGCGCGGATCAGGGCCTGCGTCACCGGGCCGGAACTCAGCTCGAACAGCGCCGCGTCGATGCTGACCTGTGCGCCGTCGATGGTGTCCACCAGCGCCCCTTCCATCGCGGATGGTTCACTTGAACCTGGCGTAGTGAAAAACACCTGGTACCAGTCGTCCACTGCCTGCGCAGTCTCCCCAGCAGGGTCGGATACTGGCGGTTCCAGCCCAACAAACACCGTAATTTCGCAGGATGCGCCCGGCTGCATACTGCTGTCGAAGACGACCAGCCGCAGACGGTATTCGCCCGGCGGAATGCCAGAGAAATCAAGAATCTGAATCGTATCCTCGACAATGGGGAACGGCGCACCTTCCGCCAGCACCAAATACTGCACGTCCAGCGCGGCGGGCTTGATTTCGAACCGGTACCCGCCAAAGTCCGGGATGTTGGCCGTGCCCAACACCGTCACCGGCTGGGTCGTCGGGAGGTAGTCCGCATCGCCCGGCGACTCAATCCACGCGGTATCCGGGTTACAGCCACCCGCCTGCATCCCGGCTGGCGTAGGGGTCTGGTTCTGCGCGGCGTACAATGGGTCAGCGGTGGTGGTCACCCCTCCGCCCAGGCTGATCATCAGCACGACAATCCCAGGCCCAGGCTTGCCAACACGTGTCGTGTTCCAACTATCTGGTGCATTCACACCCTCCTCAAGCAGCAATCAAAAGCTCTCGAAAACCTGCTGTCAGATTACGCCAGGCAGCGCAGATATGCAAACGTGCGCGCACCTGGCGCATGTAATACCAATGTCATCTGGACAACGAGGTCGGTATTTTATATCCTTTTTTTATATCGGAACCTTACGTTAAGACAGTACAATGCAAATAACACTTGGGGTGGTATACAGGAGCGCAGTCTAATGCGCAACAACGAGGCGCAACAGCCGATTTTCTATAACTGGCCCTTGATTAACAAGCTGATTGCGGGCTTTGGCGTGCCATTAGTGCTGGTCGCCTTGGCGTTTGTTGCCAGCCTGGTTAGCGGTTACTTCGAAGATGAAGCCGAAGACGACGTGAATGCCGCACGAGCCAAAACAGTCGCCTCCCAAAACCTGACCACCGCCTACCAGGCCGCCGACAATTACATCGCCGACTTCACGCTCCAACTGCTGCAATACGGTTACGACACTGCCCTGACCGACTACGAAAATTACCAGGCGCAAATCGCCAAGGTTTTCGCCGAGATGGAGGCCTTGCAGCGCCAGTACAGCGCCGATGACGCCGACCGTGAGCAGCAGGCCCGGCTTGACGACCTGGGAACCGACCTGCAAACATATGATGACAATGTGAACTGGTTGATCGGCGATTTGCTGGCAGAGCGGGGCAGCCTAGACAGCGGAAAAGCGGGCGAGTTCTACGCCTGCTTGCTGTCCGTCAGCGAGGATTATGACGTTTCGCAGGCGCTCAACGAAGCCTATCTGTATATTCGCTTCTTCGACGAGCCATCCGCGCTTTCACTGCCGGGTACACTCACCAGCCTGGGCCAGCAGATCGACGAGGACGACACCCTTTCCACTTCTGACCGAGCAGCGCTGCAGGATAAAATGGTCGCCGCTACCGCCGCGTTCGCCGTCCTGGGCTTTCATGACACCCAGCTCGAAGAAGGGTTCCAGGGGGTTTTCGATGATTCCGACCTGTTCGCCGGACGACTGCGCGACTTAACCAACGACCAGCAAGCCCAACTCGACGTGGCCCTGGACGACCTGGATCGCGTACAATACTTCCGCCGGCGTGTGGTGCCAGTGCTGTTTGTGCTGGCGTTCGTGTTCGCCATCGGCAGTACGCTGGCCATCGGGCGGCTGTTCACACGCCCCATCACACGGCTGACGCAAACCGCAGGCGAGATCGCCGCCGGGAAGTACGACCAGCGTGTGGCGGTCCCCTCCGGTGACGAGATCGGCAAGCTGTCGCAGTCCTTCAACGCGATGGTTGAAGCGGTGGCCAGCCGCGAACAGGACCTCAAAGACCATGCCGAAAAACTGCGCGTGGCCGAAATCAAGGCCACCGAATCCGTGCGGCTCAAGAGCGAGTTCCTGGCCACCATGTCGCACGAACTGCGCACCCCGCTGAACGCCATCATCGGCTTTAGCGACATGCTGCTAATGGGTATGAGCGGCGATCTGAACGACAAGCAGCGCCACCAACTCAACCGGCTGCAAGCCAATGGCGAGCGCCTGCTGGAGCTGGTCAACGACATCCTGGACCTGACACGCATCGAAACCCGGCGCGTGGAGATCGTCGCGGAGCCGTTCGCGCCCCAGTCGCTGGCCCACCGGCTCCAGGCCCAGATGGATGTGCTGGCCAAAGAGAAGCAGCTCTCCTTCGAAACCACCGTCGATCCCGCATTGCCCGCGCAGGTGGTCGGCGACGAACGGCGCATCGAGCAGGTGGTGGTCAACTTGCTGTCCAACGCCTTCAAGTTCACTGAAAAAGGCTCGGTCAAACTGGTCATGCGCCCCGCCCCAGCGGCAGACAACGAGCCGTCGCAGTGGTGCATCGCCGTCACCGACACCGGCATCGGCATCCCCGCCCATGCGCACGATCTGATCTTCGAGGAATTCCGCCAACTGGATGGCAGTTCGACGCGGCGTTTTGGCGGCAGTGGATTAGGGCTGGCCATCGCACGCAACCTGGCGCGACTGATGCACGGGCGTATCGAGCTGACCAGCGAACCCATGCAGGGCAGCACCTTCACGCTGTTCCTGCCGCTGCACCCGCCCCCCTCCGAGGCTCCAACCGCCACTGACAGCCAGCCGGCAACGGCAGCCCCGGCGGAACCGTCAGCGGCATCGGAGCAGACGGAACAGACGGTGCCGGAAGGGTCATAGTCCCCTCACTGGCGGCAACCCCGCCCCATGTCTATACTGGGAACGGAGCTCGCCGGTTAGCGGGCGGCTGCGCTACGGCTGGCCTACGGCTGTGCTGCGGCAGTCTGCCACGCACGCTGCTGTCACGCTGCGGTCACGCCCGGCGCATACCCTCCGGATAATGCCTTTTCACGCAACCGGTCTTCCCCGCCCGCCATTGCCGTCTCATCCCCAGGGAAGCATATGATAACAAAAGGAGATCGCAATGCTTACTTCCCGCCGCTTAACATCATGGGCCATTGTAATGGCCGTCCTGTTGAGCCTGCTTCCCCTGGCGCACGTCGCCCCCACTGCCCAGGCTACGCCCCCTATGCAAGAGGACCCGATTTACCACGTCTACTGCAACAGCTACGGCACCGACACGATGCGCATAAACGAAGACGCGGATTGGTGGCGCTTCGAGGCCAATCCGGGCGATACTCTGTTTATCGCCGTAGAGCCGCTATATCCGTTCGAAATGATCACGCTGCGCACCTCGCTGGATGATGATGTGAGTGAGGTGATAGACATCATTAGTGCATCTTCTCCCTCTTCCCGCATCGATACCCAGTTACCAACTGATCTAACCGGACCTCAAACCTACTACATCCATCTCGAGCGGGCTGTGTACCTGGACGAAGACGTCGATTACCGCCTGACAGTCGATTGCGTACCCAACGATATGCCCGACGATACCACTTACGGTCCCGGCGGGACAATCGGCTGTGGGGAAACGATCAAAGGTTTCGTTGCGAATCGTAATCCCGTACAGCGGTGGACGTTGAATGCTAGCGCCGGACAGACACTGTTCGTGTCACTCACGCCCGGCAGCTATGTAGTATACGCCCGAGCAAGTGTCAATGCGCCTGATGGCACTGTGCTGGGCATTGTGTCGGCGCTTTGGGGCATGGCAGTCGACCGATATGAGGTCACTATTCCCTATGACGGCCAGTACACCATCCAGATGGACCGCCCAAACAACTGGGGAGCCGGTTACTACTGGCTCACGATCGATTGCAGCATCCCTCCCGACGGTGTACTCGACCCCAACCAACCCGATGGCAATGTGCTTGACCCCACCGTCATCGACGCCCAGCCCGGCGCAGTATTCGACCCGAATCAACCTGCGCCCCCGGCGCAGCCGCCCGCCCAACCCGGTCAACCCGGCGCAGCGGCTCCGGCAAACAGCGGCCCGATCTCGTATCCTGGCCC
>JAADYV010000446.1 GCA_010092855.1 Chloroflexota bacterium
CGTTCGTCAGCGCGTAGCCCACCACGACCGCGCCAGCAGCGCCATTTTGCGCATCCGGCTGGTACCTGCGCGCTGCGTGAAGACATCGTAACCGTTGCGCCGAATGGCGGGCAGAATGGCGTGGTACAGATCTAGCGCACTCTGCACCGCGAGCCGTCCAGAGGCCAGCAGCGGCACGCCCTCCCGCGCCTGGTCATAGTAGCGTTCGGTGCGCGCGATCTCAAACTCCAGCACATCGATCAGCGGCTGGGTAATCCGTTGGGCGGCGATATCGTCCTCGGAAATGCCAAAGTGCTCCAGGTCTTCGAGCGGAATGTAAACCCGCCCGCGTTCCCAGTCCTCGCCGATGTCGCGCCAGAAGTTGCTGAGTTGCATCGCAATCGACAGCGCGTCCGCAGCGGGATATGCATCCGATATACGCGGTGTGGTCGTGCCCAGGATGTGAGTCATCACCCGCCCGACCGTGATCGCGCTGCCGTCCATGTAGTGCAGCAGGTCGTCAAACGTTGGGAAGCGCGTGATGGTCAGGTCTTCGATCATGGCGCGGAAGTAGCTGGTGAGCAGTTCCGGCGGGATGTCAAAGGTGTCGGCAGTATGCAGGTACGCGCGCAGCACCGGGTAGGGGCTGTCGCCGGTTTCGAATGCGCGCCAGTAGCTGTCGCGCCAATCTTCAATGGCGGCCAGCGGAGACTCAAACGCGCCATGATCGACATCCACGCGGTCATCGCCCACGCGCATGACGGCGTATAGCGCCGTGACATGGTGCGCTCGGTCCAGCGGCAGCACACGGCTCGCGAAGGAGTAATTCTTGCTGGCCGCCTGCATAATCTGCTGGCAGATGGCATAATCGTTGGCAAGTTCGATCTGCCCCAGCCCCGGTAACGGGACGGGAAGGGCAACTGAGTGTTCGTTTAACGCCATTCGTTCTTTATCCTTTCCGTTACCAGGTCTGCCGATATCATCACCATCGGCATCCCAATGCCGGGATATGTACCCTGGCCGACAAAATACAGACCGTCGATGTCGCGCGCTTTGTTATGCGGGCGGAAGTAGGCGGACTGGAACAGCCCGTGCGCCAGCGAGCCGAATGCCGTGCCGTGCACCGCGTTGTAGTCGCGTTCGAAGTCCACCGGGGTGAATTCACGCTCCCATACGATGTGCTGCCGCAGGTCTGGATCGACCAGTTTCTCTAGTTGCGACAGCAGTTGTTCGCGCACCTGGGGCGCGGCAGTGGCCCAGTCCACGTCGCCTTGCAGATTGGGCATCGGGGCCAGCAGGTAGAGCACGCTGTGACCGTCCGGGGCCAGCGACGGATCGGTGATGGTCGGGTTGTTCAGGTGGAAGGATGCATCGGTGGGCAGGGTCCTGGTCTTGAAGATCGCGTCCAGGTTGGCGCGGTAATCTTCGGCGAAGTACAGCGCCTGGTGCTGCATCTCCGGGTACGTCCGGTCCAGACCGAGATATAGCAGGTAACCAGAGCACGCATATTCCATCCGGTCCAATCGCCGGTCCGGGTAGTGTTGGCGATATTCCGCCGGGACCAGCGCTTTGTACGTGTACGGCAAATCTGCGTTGGAGACGACCAGATCGGCCTGCATTTCCTGGCCGGATGCCAGTCGCACGCCCTTAACGCCGCCGTCCCGAATAATAATTTCCTCCACCGGGGAGTCGGTGCAGATCGTGACGCCCATCTCGTCGGCCAGCGCCAGCATATCCTCGATGATGCTGTAGATGCCGCCCTGCGGATACCACATCCCTAACGCGAGATCGGCATAAGTGATCAGGCTGTACATCGCCAGCGAGTCAAACGGTGACAGGCCCAGGAACATTGAATGGAACGAAAAGGCCTTGCGCAGCTTGTCGGTTTTGAAGTAGCGGCTAACATGGCTAAACAGCTTCTGGTGCGAGTCGGTGCGCAGCAGCTTCCACCCCGCCAGCGGATTGGCCAGATCGGTGATGCGGTCGTAGTTACGGGTGACGAAGTCCATGCCCAGCGCGTACTTTTTGGCTCCCGCGCCGATGAACTGGAACAAGCGCTCGGCTGCGCCCGGTTCGACACCTTTAACTGCTTCCGCCAGGTCCGCCATGCTGTTGTGCAGGTCAATGTGGGTTCCGTCGTGGAAGTATACGCGGTAGTTGGGATCGAGCCGTGTAAACGACAGCCGCTCGTCGATGTCCTGCCCAATGTCGCGATAGAGCGTGTCGAAGGTTTCTTTCATGACCAGGATCGTCGGTCCCATATCGAACCGAAAGCCGTTTTCCTCGATCACATTGCTACGTCCCCCTGGACGTGGCTGCTTCTCGAGCACGGTAACGTCAAACCCTGCGTGGCGCAGCCGTAACGCTGTGGCCAGACCCCCCATACCGGCTCCGATAATGATGGCTGATTTCATCGTGTTCAGTTCCCCTCTGTGATGAATACCTGGTAATAAAGATAAGGGTCTGATTTAACAGGAGCAAATGCGTGGCGTGGGCGGGAATTAGCCCTGTTTAAGGGTTAGATAAATAAATGATAAAATGCGTCGCCAAAAATCGCGAGTCTAATGTGATTTTTATATGTTTTCTGGGGAACCCGGATAGTTGTTTAGACTTCTATGAGAAAATCCCGATCTCTGCCAGGGGGCGCTATGATCTGGTTGGAGGGTATTGCGATGACCTATTTTGGTGTGTTGGTGATATTCATTGGGCCGCCGCTGGTGGCATTGGGGGTGTGGAACTGGCTGGATGTCCGGCGCGGGAAGACACTTGGTACCGGGCTGCTAGAACGGCTGGCGTTGCCGGTGTTGCTGGGCCATGTCGTGATCGCGCTGGCCTATACCACGCCCTGGGACAACTACCTGGTTGCCACTGAGGTCTGGTGGTACGATCCCGATCTCGTGACCGGGCTGACGCTGGGCTGGGTGCCCATCGAGGAGTACACGTTTTTTATTGTGCAGACGCTGCTTTCCGGCTTACTGCTGCTGACGTTGGCGCGCTACCTGCCACTTATCCCGCACTTCCGCCCGCAGGCTGGTTTGCGGCGTAATGCTGTATTGGTGCTGGGCGTGCTGTGGCTGGTTTCAATCACGCCGCTGTTGATCGGGTGGGACCCAGGCACCTACCTGGCGCTGGAGTTGGGCTGGGCGCTGCCACCGATCATGTTACAAGCCGGGTTTGGCGCAGATATCCTGTGGTCACGCCGCCGGTTGGTGGTGCCGGGTATCTTACTGCCGACCGTGTACCTGTGCCTGGTGGACGCCATCGCGATCAACTCTGGCACCTGGACCATTGACCCCAGCCAGTCTACCGGTATCATGGTGGGGGGCGTACTGCCCATCGAGGAGGTGGTGTTTTTCTTCCTGACCAATACGTTGGTCGTGTTGGGCATGACGCTGATGCTGGCCGAAGAGAGTCATCAGCGCACCCGTCACCTGATCGCGCGCTTGAGAAATCAGGACGAACGCCCGCAGGATATCGAACATGGACTACAAACGACTGAGTAAGACCCTGGCCTATGCCCTGCGCCATGCCCCCGAAGAATTTGGGCTGGAACTGGACACGGAAGGCTGGGTCGATGTTGAGGATGTTCTGAACGCGCTGCGTGCCCGTCGCAAGCGGTGGGACAGGCTCGCGGAACATCACCTGGCCACCATGATCGCGCGGTCCGACAAGAAGCGCTACGAGCTGCGCGATGGTCGCATCCGCGCATTTTACGGCCATTCTGTGCCGGAGAAAATGCAGAAAACGCCGAATGAGCCGCCGGAGGTACTGTATCATGGCACATCGCCCCGAACCGCTGCGATCATCCTGGAACAGGGTCTCAAGCCGATGAGCCGCCAGTACGTGCATCTCTCCACCGACCGCTCTACCGCTGACCTGGTTGCGCGCCGCCACTCGGACGAATCCCCCGTGATCCTCGGAGTGCTGGCCCTGGATGCGCACCGAGCCGGCGTGAGCTTTTATCATGGGCATGAGGATATCTGGCTGGCAGACGGGGTTCCGGCGCAGTTCATTCGCGTTTTTGATCAAAGCGACGAAATGGAATAAGCTAAACAACGATTTGTTTTATTGGAAAGGTAAACACCGCACCATGCACGCTACACCCGAATACATCGAACGCACCCTCAACCGCGTGCTGCTAGACGTTGAGAAACCCGGACGCTATATTGGCGGCGAATTTAACAGTGTCGCCAAAGACTGGGAGGCAGTTGATTTCCGCGCTGTGATGGCGTTCCCGGATATTTACGACCTGGGCATGTCCAACCTGGGCACCATGATCCTCTACGGGCTGATCAATGACCGGACCGACATGCTGGCCGACCGGGTATTTAGCCCCTGGGTGGATATGGAAGACGTGCTGCGCCGCGAGGGGATTCCGCTCTACGGGCTGGAAAGCAAACACTCCCTGCGCGACTTTGACCTGATCGGTATCAGCCTGCCCTACGAGCAGCTCTATACCAACGCGCTCAACATGCTCGATCTGGCCGGAATGCCGGTGCGTTGCGCGGAACGGGATGCAAGCTATCCGCTGGTCATCGCGGGCGGCCATGCC
>JAADYV010000447.1 GCA_010092855.1 Chloroflexota bacterium
GAAGAAACCGCCGCCGGGAATCCGCCCGACGATGGTGCTGGCCGATCCACGCTGGGGTTGGGAACGCGCGATGTTCGGCAGACCGGGCAGTACGTACCCTGTCCCACCGGCGGTCAGGCGCGGCGTCAACCAGCAGGTGACGGGCTGCGACCCCGTGTAGGGCTGCAGCCAGTAGATGCCGCCTTCGCCTTCGGGCGTCCAGCCGGTGATGCCCTGGTAGTTGACCTGCCACCACATGCGACCTTCCGGTCCGCAGACCGGGCCGCTCAAGACATCGAACACCCCGCTGCCGGGAATGTAACCCAGGATAATGCTGTCGGTGCCCCGGCGCGGCTGGGAGCGCAGCGCGTTGGGCAGACCAGGCGTTACCTGCGCCTGGGTCCCGATGCTCAGGCGCGGCGGCGGTCCACAGTAGGCGGTGATAGCGGTGCCCTCGGTGATGCCGTCACTGCCGGTGCCCCCGCTGCCAGCATCCCCCGTGCCGGTCACGCCGGTGCTGCCGCTGCTTTCGGTTCCAGACAGGCCAGCGCTGGCGGCTGGTGCAGTGGAGACGACCGCCGTCTCGTTGATGCGCCACGCAGTCGGTCCCCAGGCCACGCTGACTCTGCCGGGCGTGGTCAGGCCCTCGGTTCCGGCGATGGTGTCAAGCTGGCCGTTTTGCCAGATATAGACCGCGTCGCTGACGTAGGCGGCAGCTTGGCCACCGGGCGCAAGCGCGATCTGGGCCGGGCCACCCGCCAGGCTCACGGTGAGATCGTCCTGCCCCGGCGCGGTCAGCGTCCAGCGCTCGGTCAGATTCCCGGCGTTGTCGGCCTGGGTATTGACCAGGGCCGTGATCGCGCCACTGGACGCGGACAGGCTGTAGAGTTCCGGCTGGCCGGGCATGTCGATCAGGTCGCCGCTGTTGGGTTCGAGCAAAAAGCGCCTGCCGGAGCGGTAGAGGATGCCGATGTATTCCTGGCCGTTGTAGGTCGTCCACTGCCAGTCGAACGCCCACTCGGTTTCCGAGCTGCCGATCACGTTCAGTGAGAGCAGTATGCCCTGCAGGTCGTAGACATAGAGCGTTTCTTCGAAGTCGAGAGTGTTCTCGTTGACGGCAGTATTGGTCAGCGCCAGCCCGGTGCTGCCCCACCGTATCTCGTGCAGCGGAATGTTGCCCGCGTCGGCAAAGGGCAGCGGCAGGTTCGACGCCACCACGCGGTTGCTGCCGAGGTTGAAGTCGTGGACCACCAACCGGTAGTTATAGTCAATTGTGACCAGTTCGCTCCAAACCAGTTGCGTGCCATCCGGGGACCAGGTGGGGGTTCCGCGCATGATGACACGATCATTGTCGGCCCCGGTCATGAACTGCGCATCGACCGGCTGATCGGTCAATGATACGGCCTGGCCACTGTTGATATCGAGCACCCAGATGTTGCTGGGGATCACACCGCCAACCGGCTGGCCGCTTTCCAGGGCATCGACCGTGATCGTGGCCCAGGAATTGTAGGCCACCTGCTGGCCATTGGGCGAGAGCACCGGTTGTTCGTTAAAGCCCCAGTTGGTGAGTTGGCGCAGCGCGCGCGTCGAGGGTGTCCACGACCACAGGTCGCCATCCTGGAGCAAGATGAGCGGCGCGTCAGCCTGGCGAGCGTGGACCGTGATTGAAGGTAAAGCCAGGACATTGACCGGCACCAGAGTGGCGATCAACACCAGTACAAACCATAGTTTGCGAGGCATGGGTTTCCGTCCCTTTCTGCTTGTATGTGAGCCATGATGCATGGCTTCATTATTATATTACGGCACGGAAACCCAGGTTGTTATGCGTGCTGAATCACGAATGGCCAACGGCAACCCAACGTCCGCCCCACGCCAGCGCTACGACTGCTCCGGTATTTCCTCCAACTCCGGTTCGAGATCGAGCGGGAGGCGTTCGCGCCTCGCCTGGGGCTTTCCGAACAACACCCTCCGCACAATCCACAGGCCCAGCAGCACCAGGGCCGGGTGCGCCGACATCCACAGGCCCGCCTGCAGCACGCGCCGCAGCCGTTTGACCTGGCGGATGTCATCCTCGGTGGGCAACGTGAAGGGCGCATCCCAGTCCAGCGTTTTGATACGGTCCAGGTACCCCTGGCGCACACATCCTTCCAGGCTAAAGATGAAAACCTGGTCAACCCAGTGATGGGCCAGCCGCAGGTCGCGTTCCAGCTCTTCCCACGTCAGGGCGCGGACGTCGCCGGGCGTATGGTCGCCAACCTGCACCCCGCCGCCAGTGCTACCGACCGCCGCCGCATCCGCTTCCTGCACGTAATCCCACAACAGCGCGGGACCAAGCTCATCCGGCATAAAGCTGCTGTAAAGCATCGGGATTTCGCGGTCGGCGACAATATCAACCACGCCCGTCACCCGCTGAAGTGTGCCCGAACCCGCCTTGCGATCATCCAGCACATAGAAAAAGATATAACTTTCCACCGGGAAGCCGCTGGCGCGAATCTCGCCCACCAGCGCGTTGTACAGCCCCTCCGCACGGCGGTGGCGTTCCGGCAGGAATCCGCGCCGCAGCATCGTGGGCAGCACGCGCAACCACTGACCGGACATGACGGCGGTCATCTCGTTGATGTCCGGCTCGATATCCAGCCCGAACGCGACCAGCGTCAGGCTGTTGTCTGCCGCCCAGTCGCGCACCTCGCGAAAGCGCTCGGTTGCCTGGACCGCGTTGTTGCGGTTGAACCAGTAGCCCTGCTCCTTCGGCAGCAGCAGCCACGCGATGACGGGCACCCCGGCTTCGTTCAAGCGGCGGATAACGTCGGCGCGCTCCGGACTCAGGTCTAACATGCCGAGACTGACGCTGGCCTTCAGGGCTTGCAGTTCGGCGATCACTGCCGGGCCCGCGAACAGCTCCGCCAGTGATTCAGCTTCCAGTTCGCATGCAAAAGTCAGGTTGGGGTTGCTCACCAATTCACCTCCCAGGTTGTGTATTAGCTTGTGTATCAGCTAACGTTGTGGCGCGTCGGACAAGTTTGAACCAGACAGTCTTGAATGTCACTCAATTGCCAGGATCAGGGGCCGCTCGATGGTCATGCCGCCCACCTCGACGGCACGCATCGGCCAGCCATACAGCGGCGTCAGCACTTCCGGCCCATCGTTCGTTACCAGGATCGTGTCTTCGGACTTGGTGCCCGTGATCGACGGGTTCCAGGCGCACACCATGTCCCCCTCAAGCTGGACCCCCTCGCCCGGCACGGCCAGCAGTTCGCGCGGGTTATACCCGGCCAGCCCGCCCTGGTGATGCAGCTTCCACTCATCGGCAAAACCAGCCTGGGCATAGGCGTCCTGCGTTATCTTGAACATCTCTTCCAGTGACGTGCCAGGCCGCGACGCTGCAATCATGGCCGCGTCTACGTCAGCAGTGGCGTCCATCCGGTGGCGCAGGTCGTCGGAGAGCTTCCCAAAGTGCACCAGCCGGGTGACCGAGCACACCAACCCGTCCCGGCGTCCGCACAGCACCAGCATGGCGTATTTGTCCATCACCTGGCCCACCGGTAGCGGGTGCCGCACGGCATGCACGCGGTCATCGACCCCCACCAGCACGACAATCGGGTTGGTGCTAACGGCGCGCGTTTCATAGCTCAATGCCGCCGCGATCTCGTGATCGGTGTTGCCGGGTTTGACGCGGTTGATGGCGCGGTGTATCGCCTCCGCACACGCGCCACCCAGTTGGCGGAAGCGCTCGACTTCCACCGGCAGCAGCCGCGAACGTTGGATGGCGATCTCGCGGGTGAGGTCTTTAGCCCCCTCCAGCGGGAAATCGGTGCCCAGCGTCGCGCCTAATTCCACCGGCTGTGGCTGTTCCCAGGGTGACACTCGCAGTTCAATCCCGCGCCCCTCGACCCCGTCTTCGGCTTGCAGGCGCGGCGCTTCGATGGTGTTGGTCCACATCGTGGCATTGTCTGGCGTAACAACCACACTCGCCACGCCCAAAACGTCGGCAGTGTTGACGGCCACGTCGATTCCGCCCGTAATCCAGGCCACGCTGGCTGAGCGGCGCAGCCAAACCGCGCCCAGCTGGTGTTCGGCCATCAACGCCCGCACGCGCTCCAGTTTTGTCCCTACTTCAGCAGTATAGTCCATGAAAAAACCTCGCAGATCAGTAAGATCAGTAATCGCGCAAAACTGGCACCAGCATAGCACATCCGCGCCGGGAACGGGTAAAGCTCGTGCCAGGGGGTGTCGTCACAGCGAAAGTTGGCACTCTCCAGGTTAACTGCTAATTTTATATAGATTTCTTATGCAAGCGCAGGCGGAATGCCGCTACAATATCGGCGCAAACGGCATCAAACATATTGACTATGGCTTATATGCGGCAACCCGCTACGCATTTGATCAAAACATAGAGGAGTAGTGTAACTATGCCTAAGCAGTTGGTATTCGACCAGGAAGCCCGCAACGGCTTGAAGATCGGCATCGACATGGTGGCCAAAGCCGTCATGACGACGCTGGGTCCGAAGGGCCGCAATGTGGCCATCGACAAGAAGTTCGGCGCGCCGACCATCACCCACGATGGCGTGTCGGTGGCCAAAGAAATCGAACTGGAAGACCCGTATCAGAACATGGGTGCCCAGCTTCTGAAGGAAGCGGCGACCAAGACCAACGACATCGCAGGCGACGGCACCACCACCGCCACCGCACTGGCTTACTACATGGTGACCGAAGGTCTGCGTAACCTGGCCGCTGGCGCGAACCCGATGCTGCTCAAGCGCGGGATCGAAGCCGCCGCCGAAGCTGTCTCGGCCCAGATTGGTGAGATGGCAATCGACATCAACACCAAAGAAGAAATCGCGTCGGTGGCCGCCATCAGCGCCCAGGACCGCGAAATTGGTGAACTGATCGCGGACGTGATGGACAAGGTCGGCAAGGACGGTGTCATCACCGTTGAAGAAAGCAAAGGCCTCGAATTCGAAACCGATTACGTCGAGGGTATGCAGTTCGACCGGGGCTACATTTCGCCCTACTTCATCACCAATCCCGACACTCAGGAAGCTGTCATCGAAGACGCCTACATCCTGATCCACGATAAGAAGATCTCCGCCGCCAACGACCTGGTTCCGATCCTGGAAAAGCTGCTGCAGATCGGCAAGCGCGACCTGGTGATCATCTCTGAGGATGTCGATGGCGAAGCGCTGGCGACGTTGGTGCTCAACAAGCTGCGCGGTATGCTGAACGTGCTGGCCGTCAAAGCGCCCGGCTTCGGTGATCGTCGTAAGGCCATGCTGCGCGACATCGCCGTGCTGACCGGCGGGCAGGTCATCACCGAGGAAATGGGCCGCAAGCTGGAATCGGTCACGCTGGAAGACCTGGGCCGCGCGGGCAAGGTCGTCGCCAACAAGAACGACACCACGATTGTTGACGGTGCCGGAGCCGAAGGCGACATCCGGGGCCGGATCGAGGAAATCCGCGTCGAGATCGAAAACTCGACCAGCGACTACGACCGCGAAAAGCTCCAGGAACGTCTGGCCAAGCTGAGCGGCGGTGTGGCCGTGATCGGCGTGGGCGCGGCGACCGAGGTCGAGCTGAAGGAAAAGAAGCACCGCGTGGAAGACGCCCTGAGCGCGACCCGTGCGGCAGTCGAAGAAGGGATCGTGCCCGGCGGTGGTGTCGCCCTGCTCAACGCCATCAGCGCGCTGGACAAGGTCAAGCTGACCTATGACGACGAGAACACCGGCGTCAAGATCGTGCGCGAAGCGCTGCAGATGCCCATGCGCGGCATCGTGGCCAACGCCGGCCTCGACGGTGGCGTGGTCCAGCAGCAGGTACTCACCCGCCAGAAGTCGCGCAAGAACCCCAACGTCGGCTTTGACGTGATGAGCGGCGACATGGTTGACATGATCGAGGTCGGTATTATCGACCCGGCCAAAGTGACGCGCGGCGCGCTCGAAAACGCGGCCAGCATCGCGGCCATGATCCTGACCACCGAAGCGCTGATCACCGACATTCCCGAAGACGAACCTCCGATGCCTCCGGGCGCGGGCATGGGCGGCATGATGTAAGTCGTCGTCCTCCGACGATTAACAGTCCACAGGCGCAGGCTTTCTTGGCTTGCGCCTGTTTTTTTACATGGTCCTAGCTGGCTGTCAGGCTTCTCCGAGAACCGTCTCAGGATAATCCAGGTAATCTTGTACACGCTCGAAAAACCATCCGACGTGGATGCCGTCCATCAGCGCGTGGTGCCCTTGCACGCTCAATGGCATTTTCTGCGTGTCACCCTCGGAGAAGTATTTCCCCCATGTCAGCCGGGGTATCGAATCCATGTTGTCCAAGTCGAGCGGGTGCATCACGCTGGTGAACGACACCCAGGGCAGCGCCGACATATAGAGCAGGTCGTCTTCGTCCGGATCATTCTCAATCGTCGGGTGTTCTTGCATATACGCGATCCGGGCGGCAGCCTTCGGCGCAAATGATGCGAAATCCGCCGCGTATTCAAACGTGCAAAACCCGAACAGGTCCCCTTCCGTGAGCACCGTCATGCCAGGGCGCACAACCTCGTGCTCAACCGCTCCTTCGCCGCGAATGCGATACCGGAACTCTGGGATGGTGTTGGCGGCGCGCGCCAGGAGATACACCAACGCCACCGTAAACGAAACACCGCGCTGCTTCGTCGCCGGGTAGAAAGCTGTGATGTCGACATTCGCGCACACGCTGAAGTGGGGATAGCCCCAACCGGTAAACACCTTGAAATGCTCGCGTCGTGGCCAGGACATCAGGTCAATGTGCCGCATACTGCCCCTCTCAATCGATACCTAAAGGCTCCACTGGCCACTATGTTATACATCACGAGCGACGATTTTGACGATCCGTTGCTGCTGAATACTGGTTGGGAAGAGATCACTCGATTTAAATGGTTGATGTTAGCCCCCGACCGCGTACAACACACCGCCCGCCACCAGGTTCACCACGCATAGCACCGCACCCGTCGCCAGCAGGCCCAGGCTGCCACCCAAAAAACCCGTCGATTTTCCGCCCTGGTCGTGGATTCCTGCCTCGGTGACCGTTCGCACACAGGCCTGGTCCGCTTCGGTACAGGTGCCGCGCTCCTGCCAGCCAAACCCCGCCAGGAACCCCAACCCTAACACGATGATCCCGGCCACTTGCAGCGTCAACCCGAATTCGCCCAGGTTGCTGCCAGATCGCCAGCAGATTCCGCTCACAACCAGTAACACCACGCCTTCCGCCAGTGCCAACCGTAACAAGCTGCGTCGCAGCATAACTCTCACTCCTCCCTGCAAGAATGGATACACGCACCCGGTTATACGCACTGTGACCGGCTATTTTGGCCACGCGCGCCGCTCCAATCGGCTTGCCGGGGCCAACCAGGTACGGTAGCATTGGCAACTTATTGGGTTCTGTTCGTATATTTATTTCGGAACGAATTGCATTTTTGCACAATAGCGAAAGAGAGACCCCACTCCTATGGAAAAAGTAAACCAGCTAAAAGCCCACCTGTCCGACATCATCCACCTGCGGTATGCGACCTCCGTGTTGGGCTGGGACCAGCAGACCATGATGCCGCCGGGTGGCGCATCCGCACGCGCCGAGCAGTTGGCAACGCTGAGCAAGCTCGCCCACCAGATGTTCGTCGCCGACGAAACCGGCAAGCTGCTGCAGGACGCCGCCGCCGAAACCGCCGACGCCGATTACGACAGCGACGCCGCCGCGATGGTGCGCGTGGTCCAACACGACTTCGACCTCGCCACGCGCGTTCCGACGGACCTGGTGGAAGAACTGGCGCGCACTACCAGCCACGCCCACGAAATCTGGGCCAAAGCCCGCGAAGCCGCCGACTTTGCCGCGTTTGCGCCCACGCTGGAAAAGATCATCGACCTCAAGCGCCAGGAAGCCGAGGCGCTGGGCTATGAAGACCGCATCTACGATGCGTTGCTGGACCAGTACGAGCCGAACATGAAGACTGCCGATGTCGAGCGGCTGTTTAACGAACTGCGCGAGGAACTAGTGCCCTTTGTGGCCCAGATTTTCGACAACCTCGACGCGGTCGATACTGCGCCCATCAAGCAAAACTTTGATACTGAAAAGCAGAAGGCATTCGGCCTGAAGGTCATTGAGCAGTTGGGCTACGACATGAAACGCGGACGGCAGGACCCCGCCGTGCACCCCTTCACCACCAGCTTCTCGATCAATGACGTGCGCATCACTACCCGCTACCAGGAAGACTGGCTGCCCGCCTCGCTGTTTGGCTCGATCCACGAAGCAGGCCACGCTTTCTACGAACTGGGCAGCGACCAAAGTCTGGAAGGGACCTGGCTGGCCGGAGGCACGTCGCTGGGCGTGCACGAGAGCCAGTCGCGGATGTGGGAAAACATCGTCGGGCGCAGCCGAGGCTTCTGGAAAGTGTTCTACCCGGACCTGCAGGCGCACTATCCGCAGCAGTTGGGCAGCGTCAGCCTGGAAGCCTTCTATAAGGCGATCAACATGGTCTACCGCTCGCTGGTGCGTGTGGAAGCCGATGAAGTGACCTACAACCTGCACATCATGCTGCGCTTCGAACTGGAAAACGACCTGCTGGAAGGCAAGGTGGCGGTCAAGGACCTGCGCGACGCCTGGAATGACAAGATGCAGAGCTACCTGGGCATCACGCCGCCGGACGATGGCAAAAACGGCGTACTGCAAGACGTACACTGGTCATCGGGCCTGATGGGTTACTTCCCGACCTACTCGCTGGGCAACTTCCTCTCGGTGCAATATTGGGACAAGGCGCTGCAAGACGTGCCCTCGATCCCCGCCGAAATCGAAAAGGGGAACTTCGAGCCGCTCATGACCTGGCTGGTGGAGAACATCCACGTCTACGGGCGCAAATACTGGCCCGCCGAACTGACCGAGCGCGTCACCGGTGAAGCGATCCAGGTGCGCTCCTTCATGCGCTACCTGAAGGACAAGTACACCGACGTCTACGGCCTGTAGTCGCACATCTGGTACACACAGAACAGGCTAACTCACGGGCAGGGTCATCACAATGGCGCTGCCCGTTGTGCTGCCAATCCTGCTGCCCGTCCGAAGGTCTGGCATAGCGCAAATCCCGCACTGTTTGTACACTAGATGAGGTTACAGGCTTTTGTGTGCACAATAATGAGGAGCTATGTTTAATCCCAACGATCATCCTCACCGCCGCTACAATCCGCTGACGGACGAATGGATGCTGGTGTCGCCGCACCGTGCCAAGCGGCCCTGGCAAGGGCAGGTTGAAGACACCCCGCCAGACACCCGCCCGCAGTACGATCCGGGTTGTTACCTGTGCCCCGGCAACACGCGCGCCAGCGGCATCACCAATCCGCAGTTCGAGCAGACCTTCGTGTTCGACAACGATTTCATGGCGCTCCTGCCCGATACCCCCAATGACGAGGTGAGCGATCACCCGCTGTTCCGGATGCAGGGCGAACGCGGGCTGTGCCGCGTGATTTGCTTCAGCCCGCGCCACGACCTGACGCTGGCGCACATGCCGCCCGCCGACATCCGCCCGGTGGTCGATACGTGGGCCGAGCAGACGCTGGACCTGGGCGCGCGCGACTTTATCGGCTACGTGCAGGTCTTCGAGAACAAGGGCGCGATGATGGGCTGCTCCAACCCGCACCCGCACGGCCAAATCTGGTCAACGGAACGGCTGCCGCGCGAGGTCGAGAAGGAACTGTGTGCCCAGCGCGAATACTTCGGCGCGCACGGCGTCACGCTGCTGGCCGACTACCTGGCCGAAGAACAGCGCCGCGCCGAACGCATCGTGTATGCCAATGAACACTGGACGGTGCTGGTGCCATTCTGGGCCGTGTGGCCGTTCGAGACGATGGTGGTCGCCAACCGGCCCACGCCCAGCATTCCCGCATTGGACGATCCGCAGCGGGACGCGCTGGCCGACGCACTGCATCACCTGACCGTGCGCTACGACAACCTGTTCCGCACCTCGTTCCCGTACAGCATGGGCTTCCACCAGCAGCCCACCGACGGCGGCGAACATCCCTACTGGCACCTGCACGCGCACTTCTATCCGCCGCTGCTGCGCTCGGCGACAGTGCGTAAGTTCATGGTGGGGTACGAAATGCTGGGCACGCCGCAGCGTGATATTACTGCTGAGCAGGCTGCCGCGCGCCTGCGAGGGTTGGGCGCGGTACATTACACGAAAAACACGAAAGAATAAGAAGAATGGCTGATCGAGAAACTGTCCTAAAAACCTTTGAGGAGCGCTTTGGCGCTGCCCCCGAACTGCTGGCCCGTGCGCCGGGCCGGGTAAACCTGATTGGCGAGCATACCGACTACAACGATGGGTTTGTGCTGCCCGCCGCCATCAACCGCGCGATCTTCATTGCCGCCCGCCCGCGCCCGGATCGCGCCATCAACCTGTATTCAAGTGATTTCGAAGAGCAGGCCACGTTCAACTACGACAACCTGCGCAACGATAACCTGCCGGGCTGGACCCGCTACATCCGGGGCGCACTGTGGTGGTTGTCCGAGCAAGGGCATACCGTGCCAGGCTTCGACGCCGTCGTAGGCGGGAATATTCCGATTGCGTCTGGCCTGTCGTCGTCGGCGGCCATTGAAGTCGTCACGCTCGAAATGGCGCTGACGCTGGCAGGCGTGCCGATGGAACAGCGCGACAAGGCGCTGGCCGGGGTCGAGGTCGAGCACCAGTTCATCGGGATGCCATGCGGCGTGATGGACCAGATGGCGTCCGCGATGGGCGTCGCAGGTCATGCGCTGCTGATCGACTGTCGCAGCCTGGAAACCAAGCCGATACCCGTACCGCAAGGCATCAGTATGGTGATCATGAACACCAAAAAAGCGCGCGGGTTGGTGGATTCGGAATATGCGCAGCGGCGAGAACAGTGCGAGCAGGCGGCCAGAATCCTGGGCGTAAAAGCGCTGCGCGACGCGAACCTGGAACTGCTGGAGGGGACGAAAGACAAGCTGGACGACGTGCTGTATCGCCGTGCGCGCCATATCATCACCGAGAACCGCCGTGTGCAGGTCGTCTCGACCATCCTGAGCACCAGCGGCAGCAGCATGAGCGCCCAACACGGGCTGCGCACCACTGGCCAGGCCATGCGTGACAGCCACGCCAGCCTGCGCGACGACTACGAGGTGAGCTGCACCGAACTTGACGTGATGGCCGATCTCGCCAATGCGCAGCCGGGGTGCTTCGGCGCGCGTATGACGGGCGCAGGTTTTGGGGGATGTGCAGTGGCGCTGGTGGAGCATGACAAAGTGGACGACTTTGTGAGCGCGGTGGCCCCTGCGTATGAACAAAAAACCGGCCTCACGCCAGAGCTGTACGTCTGCGAGGCCGCCGCCGGCAGCGGAGTCGAGCAGTTGTAGCCGCTGTCACCGGGCCGCAGATCGGGATAGAACGGAGCCAACGCAGTATCACGCAAGGAGAAACCTCACATGCAGCTACGTGACGGCAGCCCGCAGGATGCTGGCTGCGCGCCGGATCGCGTCCAACACGTGCGCGAGCTGTGCGCCCAGTGGACAACAGATAACCTGACCCCCGCATTGATCGCACTCGTCGCGCGGCGCGGCGTGATCGTCCTGCACGAGGCTTGGGGCACCCAACACCCCGCCCCGGACACAACGCCCCTTCCCCGCGACGCGGTCTTTGGCATCGCGTCTACCTCAAAAATCTTCACCGCAACGGCGGCGATGCGCCTGGTCGAGGATGGTGTGATCGGCCTCGACCGCCCGGTGCAGCATTACGTGCCCGATTTCCAGGGGCATGGCAAAGAGCGCGTTATGGTGCGGCACCTGTTGACACATACATCGGGGTTGTATGACGAGGATGTGAGGGCATTGTGGAACGTACTCGAGGACCATATCACCTTGCCCCCATGCCCTGATACACAGCACCCAGAAATGCACGATAATGTATTCTATGTTTGCCGGACTCCGCTGCGTCATCCACCGGGCGAGACTATGCAATATTCGAATCACGGCTATCAACTCCTGGGGGAGGTAGTACGCCAGGCGAGCGGGCAAACCTTTAATGACCTCACTCGCCACCAGCTTTTTGAGCCGTTGGGGATGCGGGACACTTATTTCTCTTCACCGGAAGCGCATCGCGCGCGCGCGGTTCACCATTTTCCTCAAAGGGGGTGGGATCCGTTAAGCGTGCCTGAACCTTCTGGCGCAGCTCATACTACGGCGATGGATCTGGCGATTTTTGGGCAGATGCTGCTGAATGGCGGCACGTATGGGGAGACTCGCGTGCTCAGTCCAGCCACCGTCGCCGCTATGACGCGCATCCAGACCACCGGGATTCCGTATCCGCTGCCGGATGGCACACACGGCCCCGCCTGGGGTCTGGGCTTCTCCTTCTTTCAGGCATCGACCATCCCTCGCCGCGCGGCGCTTTGGTCCCCACAAGCGTACTGCCATGCCGGGGCCAGTGGCACGATGTGGTGGGTAGACCCGGTGTACGAGTTGGTTGGGGTGTTCCTGGGCGTGAAGCCGGATTACCACAGCGTCGTCCATCCCGATGACCTGTTCATCAACGCGGTTACGGCGTGCGTGGTCGATGAACCTCAATCGGTCATGCCGGTTTGAAGGTCATCAACCAGCCGTGGGCAGCGGTTCAGGATCGACCCGGAATCTGCTGCAAGGTCCACGAGTTGCCGTCGGGGTCACGGAAGTCGGCGAACTTGATACCGCCCATATCTATGATTTCGCCCATCTCGACGCCGCGCTCCATCAGCGCCGCACGCGCCTGGTTGATATCGGCCACGACCAGGTGCAGGCCCTTGACCGAGCCAGGTGTCATGTCCGCGATTGCGGGCATGCCGGTGCCAATCACAATCGACCAGGCGGAACCGGGCGGGGTGAGTTGGACCACGCGCACCGTGTCGCTGGGCTGTACATCGTGATCCAGCTTGAACCCGGCTTTGTCGGTGTAGAACGCTTTGGCTCGATCCACATCCGACACCGGCAGCGGCACCAGTTCAAGTTTCATGTCGGCTACTGTCGTCACGATTCCTCTCCTTATACCAGGTTATCAGAGTATAGACAGCGTTTCAGGTCGCTCGTCTGCCAGGCGGATGGCAACCTGGGTTCTCCACTTGGCGGGATCAGGGCTATCGTCGGGGCCATCTAGGAAAAACTCCAGCCGTGACCGAAAAGCCTGGCCCAACTCGGTATCCCAGGCATCCCAGACCAACCCCATTTTCTCCGCCCATTCAATCAGCGTCCGGTTGCCGTCGATGCCGTTGACGACATCCCGGTAGACCAGCGTGGCATACCGTCCTGCCGGAATGATGCCCACCGACACACGCGCATCGCTCCTCAAAAAACGGTCAACGGTACACCCTACTTCGATATCCAACAGCGCCTGCATATCGATCACATGATAGCGAATGAACGGCACACCTGATAATTCTACGCCCTGCTCATCCAACCAGATTTCGGTTTCATACAACAACTCTGGCACCACCTCTGGCAATTGTTGCAGCGTGGCCTCTGTTCGAATGCCCACGTATGGTTGAGGGCGGCGGTCTTCTAGCGTGGGGGTGATCATCCTAGGCGCTCCCATAGATAGTGGTCGTCGATCTGTTTACTATGATAGCACATATGTTCTAAAATATCAATACTTATCAGAATAGTTTGAAATATAGTTTTTCTGTTGGCGTCTGTGCGGTCTTGGCGTATGCTCTGCGGTGAAAGCCATCCCTTCCACGATCCGCTAGCCGAGGAGAGACTGCGCCCGATGACTGACACGTCCCTGAGTACGCCCGTCGAACACCCTGCCCCAACCCGCACCTGGCGCTCGTATGCCGAAGTCGCCGCGGTATTCCTCAAAATTGGGGCTACTGCGTTTGGCGGTCCTGCCGCGCACGTGGCCATCATGCGCGACGAACTGGTTGACCGCCGCAAATGGGTCACCGACCAGCATTTCCTGGACTTGCTGGGTGCGACAAACCTGATCCCTGGCCCCAACTCCAGCGAAATGACGATGCACCTGGGGTTTGTGCGCGCCGGGCTGATCGGCCTGATCGTGGGCGGGACGGCGTTTTTGCTGCCCGCGATGCTGATCGTGATCGGGTTGGCCTGGGCCTACACTGAGTATGGCACCACGCCCGCCGCCGAGTGGCTGCTGTATGGCATCAAGCCCGTGATCATCCCGCTGATCGTGCTGGCGCTGTGGGCGCTCGGTCAACGCGCGGTCAAGGGGCGGCTGACCGGCGCAGTCGGCATCGCGGCGATGGGGCTCTATTTCCTGGGCGTCAACTTCGTGATCCTGCTGCTGGCTGGGGGTGTGGTCGTGATGCTGGTTCAGAACCGGGACCGGCTGCGGAACATTCCACGTCGCTTCGGGATAATTCCACTGCCGCTGCTAGGCTCCGGATTGGGGTCCGGGCTGGCTGCGGCGGGGTCAAGCGCGGCCAGTTTCTCGCTCTGGAAAATGTTCTGGGCGTTGTTTAAAATTGGGGCGTTGATGTATGGATCAGGCTATGTGTTGTTCGCATTTCTGCAAGCCGATCTGGTGGACCGCTTCGGGTGGCTGACGGAGCAGGAGCTGATCGACGCCATTGCCATCGGCCAGATGACGCCCGGCCCGCTCTCGACCTCGGCCACCTTCATCGGCTACCTGCTGGATGGCGTGCCGGGCGCGATCCTGGCCACGCTAGGCATTTACCTGCCCGCGTTTATCGTGGTCGCCATCAGCAATCCGCTCATCCCACGTATTCGGCAGTCGGTGTGGGCGGGCAGTATGTTGGACGGCGTGAACGTGGCCGCCTTGGGCCTGATGGCCGCCGTGACGTGGGAGCTGGCGCGGGCCGCCGTGATAGACTGGTATACGCTGGTAGTGGGCCTTGCGGCAGCGGTGTGGCTGTTCCGCTATAAGCCTAATTCGGTGTGGTTGGTAGCATTTGGCGCGCTGGCGGGCTTGATCAGTTCGGCCTGGTAGCGAGTCGCTTCCCGACCCAATTTGAAGTATAGTTAGGGGTACCGGGAATACTTGGGTTAGTTTGGGAGATAATGCGGTGAACGGAGAATTGCCCACGCGGGTCTGGCTGAGCGGCATGGAAGTCGATCTGGTCAAGTGGCTGCCGAATGCGATGGTGTATACGCGCCTGGGGTCGCAGGAAACAGTGGCCAGCCTGAACCGGAGCACGGTTGCGCGCCTGTTAGAAGATGGCACGCTGCAAATCGAGGGCTATCGCCCCGATTGGGTGCATGACCTGCAAAGAGATACGAACAGCCCTGCTTAGCACCTGGCAGCAATCTCGATTCGACAACTGATTTTGAATGTCACGTGATCTTGGCTGGGCCAGCCACGTTTTCATCGGAATATGTTTGTCGCGCAGCCTGTGAGAGAATATGCACTATGCCACGCAATTTTGACAAAACACCGCTGAAAAAACGCACGGACCAGCCCCCACCAAACCCCACAAAACAAAAAA
>JAADYV010000448.1 GCA_010092855.1 Chloroflexota bacterium
GCGGGGGTAGGGTTGGAAGTGCCGCGCGGCGGGCTGGCGGGGTCCCTATCCGAAGCCCAGGCGCTCGCGAACCAAATCGGTAGCTTTCCGCTGCTGATCCGGCCCTCGTTCACGCTGGGCGGCAGCGGGGGCGGCATCGCCTACAACGCAGCGGAATTTGCGGACAAGGTAGCGTTTGGGTTAAGCGAAAGCCCAGTCGGGACGGTGTTGATCGAAGAAAGCGTGCTGGGCTGGAAAGAGTTTGAGCTGGAGGTCATGCGGGACCGGGCCGACAACTTCGTGGTGGTGTGTTCCATCGAAAACCTTGACCCGATGGGCGTGCATACCGGCGACTCGATCACAGTGGCCCCAGCAATGACCCTGACCGACCGTGAGTACCAGCGACTGCGCGACCAGGCCCGCACCGTCATGCACGCGGTCGGAGTGGAAACCGGCGGCTCGAACGTACAGTTTGCGGTGAACCCCCACGATGGGCGGGTGCTGGTCATCGAGATGAACCCGCGCGTCAGCCGGTCATCGGCACTGGCGAGCAAGGCGACCGGCTTCCCGATTGCCAAGCTGGCAGCGCTGCTGGCCGTTGGGTACACGCTCGACGAACTGCCCAACGACATCACCGGCAGCACCGTCGCAGCGTTCGAACCAAGCATCGACTACGTGGTCGCCAAGCTGCCGCGCTGGGCCTTCGAGAAGTTCCCCGGCGTGGATCCAACACTGGGGCCGCAGATGAAATCGGTGGGCGAAGCGATGGCCATCGGGCGCACCTTCAAAGCAGCGCTGCTGAAAGGGCTGCGGTCATTGGAACTGGCGCGACCACCGTTTCCGATCGCTAAGTGTGCGGTGTGGGATGGTCAGTTGGCGAGTCTTGTCGTGCCCAGCGCCGACCGTATCTGGGCGCTGTGGGAAGCCCTGCGCGCCGGGCATTCAGTGGACGACGTAACGGCAGCCAGCCGGGTCGATCCCTGGTTTGTGGCGCAGTTGGCCGAGATTGTGGCGTGGGAACAACGTATCGCCGCCTGTGGATCGCTGGCCACTCTCCCTGACGATATGCTGCGCGAAGCCAAGCGGGTGGGATTTTCGGATGCGCACATTGCCGCCCTGCTCGAAACGGAAACAGAGGATACCGTCCGGACACGATGCATGGCAGCAGGCATCACACCAACCTTCCACATGGTAGACACCTGCGCAGCGGAATTCGAATCGGTGACGCCCTATCTCTACAGCGGTTATGAGACCGAAGACGAAGCACCGGCTACCGACCGCCAGAAAGTGATCATCCTGGGCAGTGGTCCCAACCGCATCGGCCAGGGCATTGAGTTTGACTACTGCTGTGTCCATGCCGCGCAAGCCGTCCGGCAAGCCGGGTACGAAGCGCTCATGATCAACTGCAATCCGGAAACGGTCAGCACAGACTACGACACCTCCGACCGGCTCTACTTCGAACCGCTGGCGCTGGAGCACGTGCTCAGTATTATCGCGCGCGAGCAGCCGCTCCTCGGCGTAATCGTGCAGTTTGGCGGCCAGACTCCGCTCAACCTGGCTGAAGCGCTGGTGGCCCACGATATTCCCGTGCTGGGCACCTCGCCTGCAGCGATTGCGACGGCGGAAGATCGCGGGCAGTTTGGCGCGCTGCTGCACACGCTCGACATCCCCGGCCCGGCGCACGGGATGGCAGCGTCGCTGGCCGAAGCGCGCAGCATCGCGCAAGCCATCAGCTACCCGGTCATCGTGCGCCCGTCGTATGTGCTGGGTGGCCGCGCGATGGCGATTGTGTACGAGGAAAGCGCGCTCGCCCAGTACGTGCAAGCTGCCCTGACGACCATGCCCGGCCAGTCGATCTTGATTGATCACTACATTGAGGATGCCTACGAGGTGGATGTAGACGCCATCGCCGACGGTGAACGAGTCGTGATTGGTGGCGTGATGCAGCACATCGAGGAAGCCGGGGTCCACAGCGGCGATTCGGCGTGCGTGATCCCGCCCTACAAAGTGTCCGCCTATCACCTGTCGCACATCCGCGAATACACGGAGCGGCTGGGCTTGGCGTTGGACGTGCGCGGGCTGATGAATGTGCAATATGCCATCAAAGACGATATCGTCTACGCGCTCGAAGTTAACCCACGCGCCAGCCGAACGGTTCCGTTCGTCAGCAAGGTCGCTGGCGTGCAGTTGGCGCGCCTGGCCACGCGGGTGATTCTGGGCGAGAAACTGGCCGATCTGGGCCTGGTGCAAGAGCCGCACGTCGATGGTTTTTTCGTGAAGGAAGCAGTGCTGCCGTTCAAGAAGTTCCTCGGCATGGACGCCGTCCTGGGACCGGAAATGCGCAGCACCGGCGAGGTGATGGGGCACGCTTCCCGCTTTGGGCAGGCCTTCGCTAAAGCGCAAATCGCGGCGGGGGACCAGTTGCCGCTGTCGGGCACAGTGTTCCTGAGCGTGAACGATTTCGACAAAAGCGCGGCGCTGAAGCTGGGCAAAGATTTGCAGGCGATGGGCTTCAAACTGGTGGCGACACGGGGTACCGCATCCTTTTTTGTCGGAGCCGGGTTGAACGTGATGCCGGTCAACAAGGTGAGCGAGGGCAGCCCGCACATGGTAGATATGGTGCGCGAGGGCGGGATTGACCTGATCATCAACACGCCGCTGGGCGGCACGGCGCACGATGACGGGATGCAGATTCGCACGGCAGCGATCCGGTATGGAGTGCCGTTGCTGACCACCTTGAGCGCAAGCCAGGCGGCGGTCAACGGTATTCGCATGTTGCAGCAGAAAACGCTGCGCGTGCGGAGTTTGCAGGAGCATTACCGGCAGCAGCCCAGCGCAAAGGAGTCCGGCAGGGAAAATTAACGTCCTCGCACGCGGCCCTCAGGTGACAGCGCCCGCTGTGACCGCTTCCAGATACAGCCCCCACGCGGCCACACCGCCTACATTCACCTCGCCGCGCAGGTAACGGGCTGTCGCGTAGCGCCCCACCACGTCCAGCGCTGCCCCCCGACCGGCATCCGGCAGACGCTCATCCCCCGGCGGCAGATCGATTGCCAGCCGGGAGAGTACCTCCAGGGTGGTTGCGGGATGGGAAGCGCCCTGTGCAGCGATTTCCGCGTTGCGTGCGTCCAGGGCGCGGGTCAACACTTCCACCGCCAGCGGCAGATCGGGATCGTCGGGGGGCAGGGCAGCGACCAACTCACCCAACCCGCGAATGAGAATGTAATGGTACACCAACCGGGCATTGTGTGGATCGGCCCAGCGCCCGGCATACGCCCCGGTGCGCAACTGGCCGGGGTAAATACCCAGCCGCGCCTTGAGCTTGGCCCCCTCCAGGTAGCGCGCGTCGCCCGTAACCCGGTAGGCGCGCGCCAGCAGGTAAACGCTGAAGCTGTTGTAGTTCCAGTTGGGAACAACGAGCGCGCCTAACGCATACTCGGCGGCAGCCAAACCCGAGTCGAGATAGCGCAACTCGCCGGTGGCAACGTACAGTTCCAGCACGGCCACGCCCGCCAACCCGTTGTCGAATTGCAGCCCGCCATCGCCCAGGTCGTCCACCATCCAGTCGTTGACCAGCACTTCGTCGCGCATCCCGTAAGCTGCTGCGTAGTCCAGGAAGCGGGTGTTCACCTGGCCCAGCCGGTCTGTGCGTCCGTACCAGTTGGGGAATGGGAACACGCCGCACCCGCCTTGCTGCTGCGCCCATAGCAGGTATTCGCCCGCGTCCCGCGCAATAGCCAGCAGCCGGTCAGGGTCCCCGGCTCCGGCCCGGCGCGCCGCCAGCGAGCCGATCACCACGTCTGCCGGGGCACGTAACGGGCGGGGAATCGTGGTGGGATCGGGGAACGTGGTCCACCAGGCATTGGCTTCAATTGCGTCGGCATAGGCATCAAAGGCATGGGGCACGTCGGCAGCGGTCAGGAGCGGCACATCCGGCGAGATGGGATCAAAGCGATCCGGCACTTCCGGCACGCCTTGCGCAACGCCCAGTTCATCAATTGTCAGCGCGACCGGGCGCTCGATTTCATCAAGGTCCTCGCCTTGTAGGGCCAGGGCCAGTTCGCATCGGAGTTGTTCGAGCGTCGTCCGCGTTTGCTGGCAATATGGGCTGGGTGGTAGCTCTGGCTGGGCATGGGCCGGCCAGGGAATCGCCGTCAAGCACAACACCACACACCACAACAACACCAACACGCGCCACTGCATGGCTTCCTCCTTCGCTGGGTGGGGACAACACACATGGCCGTCGGTCTCACCGTGTTTTGATCCTAACTCGTTCGGACCGGTCTGCAACACTTCACACCACGAAAACCGGGATGCCGCGAACTAACGTCCTCAGAATCACTTTCCCAGACAACATTACAGGACTGTAACGGCACTGTAAGCGCGATGTAATGCCGGGCCGCGATGCTCGTGCATGTACCCATTCGCTCATGTTCATGGAGGACTATTGTTGATGCGACGATGGCTTAAACATATTCTGATGGTGATGATCACCGTTGCCCTGGTTGGCGGAACGTTTCTGACCAGCACTGTTACTCCGGCAGCGGCACAGGGCGGAGTCCCACTGGTGGTCAGCCTGCCCACGCTTTGGGAAGATATCGTTACGCCCGACATGCTGGCCGAGTTCGAAGCCCAGTATGGTGTAGATGTGATACCGCTGTTTGACCAGGGCACATTTGGTTTTTTTAGTGTTCCGGCCACCATGGACGAGCAGCTTGACGCAACGGAAGAGAGCGTCAACACCGCCGATGTGCTGTATATCGACCCCACGACCCTGACGCCGGAAGACACCCTCGCCGGGTATTTCCTGGACCTGATGCCGCTGGCGCAGAGTGATCCCGCGCTGAACAGCGCCGATTTCCTTCCCGCCGCCTGGCAGTCGTACCAATGGGACGGCGGGCTGTGGGCGCTGCCGCTGTCGGTGGACGCGATTGTGGTCACATACGACCCGGCAGCCTTCGACGCAGTTGGCTTGGTGTATCCCTCCGAGCGCTGGACGATGGACGACTTCGCCAACGCCGCGCGCCTGCTGACCGAGTACGACACGGACGGCAGCATCGCCACGCCCGGCTTCACCGTTAACTCCGGCGGGGACAACCTGGGTGTTTTCCTGCGCTCGTTGAGCAGCGCCGGGTTGTACGATCCGGCCACCATGCCCAACCAACCGAGCTTTACCGACCCGGTGTTGGAAACGAACCTGGCCACCTGGTACGACCTCACGCTCGAAGGCGTGGCGATCTCACAAGGTATTGGTGGCAACATGGACATCCCGCTGCGGGTGGAAGGCGTGATGGGCTACAGCGAACGTATCCGGCTCGGCCAGCAAACCACCACGACCACACGCTACGCGAGTCTGCTGCCGGGCGGCGTCGCCGGGTTCAACGTGCAGGGTTTTGCCGTCAGCGCGGGCACGCAGTACCCCGAACTGGCCTATGAACTGGCCAAGTTCCTGACGCTGCGTCCCGAACTGGCCTCCAATCCATTCAGTGTCGCCCCGGCACGCTACAGCCTGGACGGGATGCAGGTCCCTACCGGTGGAAACGGGGGGAACGGTCGGGTACAGGTGAACCTCAACGTCCCAGACACCATCCAACCCACCATCGACCAGGGGTTGGCTGCCGGGCTGCCGGTGGCGGAACTGCGCTATACCGCCTATTTGCGCTCCGCCCTTACCGAAATGAACAACGGTATGGACGCCCTGAGCGCGCTGCAAACCGCCGAAGCCCAGGCAGTAGCGGACGTACAGACCGCTTCCGCCCGCTATGGCATGGTGTATCTGGCCGTCACGCCACCCGCATCCAGCCCCACGCTTCAGGCCGGTGAAATCGCGCTGACCTGCGCCGTGAACCTGGGCGTTGGCGGGCGTCTGGGCGGCCAGGCGGAACTGCCCAGCCAGGCCGAATGGGACCAGCTCATCGCAGACTTTGTGGCGCTTGATCCCAATGTAGGCGCGGTGGTGCTCGAATCCACCACCAGCACCGACCTGGCGACGCTGGCCGAAAGCTACGACTGCTTCATCCTGCCGACCAATGTCGTCCAGGGCACCGACCTGTCACCGATCCTGAACCTGGACCCGCTGCTCGACACCGACCCCACCTTTGACCGCAACGACGTGATCGGCAACACGCTCGCCCAGTTACAGTCCGACAACCGGACCTGGGCGCTGCCGCTGGCGATCCAGCCGCAGATGCTGCAATACGATCCCGAAAAGCTCGCGTGGGCCGGGGTGCCGGAGCCGGTCAACGGGTGGACAACGGACACCTTTGCCGACGCGCTGCAGATGCTCCAGTACTATGATCCCGACAACGCGCCCTTCGCCCCGAATGATCCCAGCGGCGCGTACATCCTGATGCTGATCGGCGCCTATGGCGGGCTGCCGCTGGACTTTCGCACCGATCCCGTGACCGTGAACTTCACCGATCCGGCCACCGTAGACGCCACTCGCCAGGTGCTCGATCTCGCACGCGACGGCTATATTGAGTACAACGCCTTGACAGACGTGGCTGGGGGGGCCGACATTGTTCTGGTGGGTATGGGACCAGGTGCCATCACCACCAATACGCTAAGCCGTTTCCTGTTCGGCGCCGGGTTTAGCGGCAATGCGGACACGGGCAGCCCAAGCTGGGTCACCACGCCCTATCCGCAAGGCACAACGTTTGGCGTGGTCGCCTATGAGATCACCACCGGTTATGTCAGCGCCACCGCCCAGAATCCCGACGCTGCGTACCGCTTCCTGAGCGAAGTGTCACGCAGCCCGCAGTTGTTCTCCGGGATGCCCGCGCGCCAATCGCTGGTGTACGACCCGGTCGTCGCTGCCACGCAGGGGCCGGAGATCGTCGCCGTTTACCAGCAATTGGATATGTTGCTGCGCGATCCGAACACGATTGTGTTCCCGACCTTCACCGGCGGTGGCGGTGGGCGAGGCGCGCTCTCGTTCGTCGAGAGTTACTGGCTCAACCGGGCCATGGACCGTTACGTGCTCGAAGACGCGGACCTGGAATATGAACTGGCGGAAGCCGAAATGCTGACGCTCGCTTACCAAGAATGCGCCGCCAGCATCGTCATTGACGAAACCGATGGTGGGCAAGGTGGCAGACAGATGCAGGCGTTCCAGCAAATCCAACAATGTGCGACCAGCGTAGACCCAACCTTTAACCTGGGCAACTGAGTTCCTAACTTCAAGGAGTGGGGCACGCGGCAACCATGCCCCACTCACCCGTCTCGGACAAATGCGCTATGCAACGACTGATTGACCTGATCCTGTTAGCGATTGAACGCCTGTGGCAGCACCGTATGCTGGTCTTTTGGACGCTCGTTGGGCTGTCAGCGGCGACCACGCTGGCCTTAAGCCTGACGCTGTACGTGGACGCGGTGAACACCAACCTGCTGACCGACAGCCTGAGCGACCC
>JAADYV010000449.1 GCA_010092855.1 Chloroflexota bacterium
ATGTGCGCGAAAAAGTGCGTGGGTGTCATTTCCTAGTGGTGGTAATTGGTCCCGCCTGGAAGGAAATTCTGGCGGAACGCATGGCCAATGGGCAGGAGGACGTCATGCGGCTGGCGCTGCGAGCCGCCGTCCAGGAACACAAACCCATTGTGCCGGTGTGTGTGGACGAAGCCTCGTGGCCGCGCGAGATCGACCTGCCCTTTGACCTGCGGCCCATGCTCAAATACCCCCCGGCGTTCGTTTCGGAAGGCCAACAGTTCAGGGAAAACATCCAGTGGGTTTTTGATCAGATAGATCTCGAAGAAGAGTCTGAAGCCACCAGTACCGTCCAACTCACAGACTTCGAGGATCTGTATCAAGGATTCCTGGCGGCATATGATGCAGAAGATTGGGAAATCGCATTGGACTTCCTGGAACGGATCGAGGCGCTGGGCGAAATGCAGCGGCGGCCTTTCAAGCTACAGTTGGTGCAGTATATGCGCCAGGTCAAAAGCCACATTCGTTTCGAAGAAGCGCGCCCGCTGTATGAACACGTGATGGACCTGGCGGACACCGATCCTGACCACGCCTGGGATGCGTTCCAGCTTTTTCTGGCAGAATATCCGGAGTTCGGCGATCCCCAGGATTTGGAAGGCCAACTATGCCCCATCCCGCCTGAAATTCAGCATTGGCTGGTGTTGGCCACCGATCCTGAAACCGAAGTCCGTGTTCGGATCGGGGCAGCGGACCAATTGGCAGAATTAGGCGACCCGCGTTCCGGAGTTGGATTGCGCCCAGATGGCACGCCCGATATCAGTTGGGTGCGCGTGCCGGAAGGCGAGTTTATCTACCATTACGACAAGCGGCAGGAACTGCCCGCGTTCTACATCGCGCGCTATCCAGTCACCTATGTGCAGTTCGAAGCCTTTGTCGAAGACGGTGGTTATGAGGATGAATACTGGTGGGAGGGATTGGTCAAACGTGAGACTGAACCCAGCCTGCAGCGCTGGGCTTCTGCGAACCATCCCCGGCTGCGGTTGTCCTGGTTCGACGGCGTGGCGTTCTGCCGCTGGCTCAGCGACCGGTTGGGCTATGAAGTGCGCCTGCCTATCGAGCCGGAATGGGAAAAGGCCGCGCGCGGGACAGATGGCCGCATCTATTCCTGGGGCGACAAATACATTGCCGGGTGCGCCAACATCAACGAAGTCACCAGCGGTGTGGGACCCAACAACCTGCGCAAGCCGTGCCCAGTGGGTATCTATCCCAAAGGTGTATCCCCCTATGGCGCGCACGACATGATCGGCAACATCTGGGAATGGTGCCTGAATTCAGCCCAGGATGATGATGTTGTTGACGTGACTACGAACGAAAAACGTGCGCTGCGCGGTGGCTCGTGGCTGAGCGAATGGATGTTTGCCCACAGTGTGCGCCGTCGTGTGCAGTTGCCCGACAGCCGCTTCCCCGACTTTGGTTTTCGCGTGGCGTGCAGCCAGCTCCCGGTGGTCACGGATTTCTAGTTCCAGCGTTAGATGACTGGATTGCTGATGTGTGGCCCGCCCTTCCCGGCGGGTCACCTGTTTTTGGGGGGCTGGTCGCACGGGGGATGATGTACGCTGGGCCTAATACACACCATTTATGCAATCATGGATAGAAATGACGTGATGAGTAACATAACCCCATTTGTGTATCGCTATGCACCGTTCTCTATACGCTGGCTGGCGGTGATCGCCATCGTTGGAATGGCGCTGTTCGCGATGCACGGAAGGCCATTGCCGGCTGTTGCACAGCCAGGCGGCCTGACTGCCGGTGCGATCCTTGATGCCCCGGCAGCGCAGTACGGGTGGTCGTTGGCGGAGACAAGCACTTTTTCCCGCACGAACGTGGGCATTCACCAGGTCATTATGGTTGACAATTTTGATCCACAGACGAACCTGGATCAAATGCTGGACACCATCGTGGCCGAGATGCGCGAACGCGGCGCGCGTGTGATCTTTGTCGCACCCCTGCCTGCTGCTGTAAGTGCACCAACCGCGATCACTGCCGCCTACCCGGACGTGGTGTTTATCTGGAACGTTGGCCAGCGTGAGGATGTCGCGGTTTTGCTCGATTCACTGGCGGCCCTGGTGCTTGATGATAATGCGGTTGATGGCGAGACTGATGGGGCATCATTGTCTGGCAGCGAAGGGGATGCTGAGGAAAGCGACAGTAGCGCCGCCTCGGAACTGTCATCTACGACGTTGTTTTTGATGGTAGCATTGATCGCCGTCAGTATCATGTTGTTTGTCTGGTGGCGCAGCATCAATCTTACGGGGGCAGGGGAAAGCAAACACAAGAGGCGGAAATGGTCGGCGGGAAATGCTGGTGTGCACACGCGCGCCCTGGCGATTGAGCGCGCGGTGGCTGTGCGCCAAACGGATTTTCGCGCGATGCGCGAGTCCACACCGTTGCTGCACGACCTGTCGACTTATGTGCGTGGGGACCGGGCATTTGACGAGTCGTCCGGCGTGGAGACGGAGACGAACGAGTATCTGGGCCAGTGTGGTGTCAGCCGGGCCAAACGCGCCAATCCCTATGAACCAGAAAAGACGGCGGCGGTCGAGGTCTGGCTGTTTGACAAGCACGATATCAACACGGTCAGCTTCCTACTGGTGAGCCAGCACACCTATCACGACCCCGAACTGCGCGCGAAACTGGCTGAAAAACACGAACTGGTGCTGGCAGAGGAAGACGCCGAAATGTTCTTGCAGACCAAAACGCTCCGGCTGCGCGCGCGGGTGCTGGACGTGCAGCACGGGTACGATCCCAATCTGCCCCCTGGCAGTTTCTTTGAGTACATTGTGGTTGAGGTCGCGGTCTGGCAGCGCTAGGTTGGCCGGTGATGTAGCGTGCGCCTACGATATGATTAACGGCAGAATCGCCGGATAACATGACATTGAGAAGGGAACAAGAGAACCCGATGGATGAAACCGCCTTGCTCGCGTATCGGGCCGAAGCCGACCAGTTTTTCAAACACGACGAACAATCACCGCTCACGCCTAAACAGCGGGAAACGTTCACGCAGTTGGATTGGTTCCCACCTAACCCGGTCCTGGTATTCGAGATTCAGGTCGAGGAATTCGCAGAGAAATTGGATGTGTGGGTGCCAACCAGCGGTGAGAAGCCGCCGCGTCTCTTCCAGCGTTGGAGGCAACTGCGGTTTGAGCTCGACGGCAAAGCGTACACGCTGACCTTGCTCTATAACGCTGAACACGACAGCTTTTTCCTGGGCTTTTGGGATGCCACCAATGGCACCGACACCTACGGAGGGGGACGGTACATCAACCCGGAGCGCTTGGGCGATAACCGCTTCCGTATTGACTTTAACCGGGCCTACAATCCCTACTGTGCTTACAATGATCGCTGGTCATGTCTGCTACCTCCGCCAGAAAATCGGCTGCCAATTCGCATCGAAGCAGGCCAAAAAGCGTTCGAAAAGGCTTGACAGCCCGGTCTGCAGACCGGTACAATCAAACATGTCGGGGCAAGGTGTTCTAATTCACCGCACTCCGTCCATCGTTTACCGAGTGAAAGGTTTGTTCGGATGACAGACGGGTACACCAACAGCTAGTTCCCACCCTGGGACAGCCAGATGTGTAGCCCCCTGTCGCATGTATTGGCGATAAACACCTGACTCTGCCACCTTATCATAGACGACTCGCGCCGCACCGGTTGTTCTGGGCGGCGTTTTGTGTTGTCTATGTTGTCTATGCGGTGGCATTTGTACTGAGAGGACCTTTCACATGCTGTCAGTTTCTAACATATCCAAGCGATTTCCTGGCGCAGAGGAACCGGTGCTGAGCCGGATCACGTTCACCGTAAGCAGGGGCGAGCGCGTTGGCGTGCCCGGCCCTAATGGCTGCGGCAAGACGCCGCTGCTGCGCATTATCCTGGGCGAAGAAGTTGCCGACAGCGGCAGCGTCCAGTTCACGCCGCCCGATCTGCGCGTGGGTTATCTGCCGCAGGGCCTTGATGTGGCCGATGAGACCCCGCTGTGGGATGTGCTGTTTCCCCATGCGGCGGCCTTGCGCACGGTCGAAGCTGATGTTGAACGTCTAGCGGATGCGATGGCGTCGGCTGATGGCGACGAACTGGATGATCTGTTGACCGCCTACGACGTAGCGCTCGAACAACTCGAATACCTGAGCCAGCAGGCCGAACCGGGGCAGTACGAGTCCGTGCTGGCCGGGCTGGACCTCGATCACCTGCCGTTGGACACGCCGGTGGGTACGCTCTCCGGTGGCCAGAAGACACGCCTGGGCCTGGCGTCGCTGCTGGCTAACGATCCGCGCTTGCTGGTGCTGGACGAACCGACCAACCACCTGGACGTGACCGCGCTCGAATGGCTGGAAGGCTGGCTGCGTACCTTTGACGGGGGCGTGCTGGTGGTATCGCATGACCGCACATTTCTGGACGAAACTGTGACGCGCATCGTGGCCATCGACGACCAGACGCACACGGCCCGTATCTACGATGGCAATTACAGCGCCTATGTTGCCACCGTTCGCTCCGAACTGGACAGGCAGTGGGCGCAGTGGCGCGACCAGCAGGTCGAGATCGCGCGGATGCAAGCCGATGCTCGCCAGACGATGGCACGCGCGGTCCGCAAGGAGAATGCCACCAACAACGATCAACAGCGCCGGTATGCCAAGAAGGTTGCCAAACGGGCCCAGTCGAAGGCGACCCGGCTGCGTAAATACCTGGAATCGGAGGATCGGGTCGATAAGCCAGAACTCTCGTGGAGCCTGAAGCTGGACTTTGGCGATCTGCCCACTACCGGGCAGGACGTGATTTTCCTCGAAGACCTGGCCATCGGCTACACCCCAGACACGCCGCTGCTGCGCGACCTGAACCTGACACTGCGGGCCGGGGAGCGCGTGGCCGTGCTGGGACCAAACGGGCATGGCAAGAGCACGTTGCTCAAGACCATTGTCGGCGATATGCCCGCGCTGGCGGGCCGGGTGCGGATCGGGTCCAGTGTCCAGATCGGGTACCTGGCCCAGGAGCAGGAAACGCTTGATCCGCGCAGCAATCCGTTGGAGGTGTTGCAGGCCGAAGCGCCGCTCAGTCATACCGATGCGCGCTCGTTCCTACACTTTTTCCTGTTCGCGGGTGATGACGTCTTCACACCGGTGGGCAGCTTGAGCTATGGCGAACGGGCGCGCCTGATGCTGGCCGTGCTGGTGGCGCGCGGCGCGAACCTGCTGGTGCTCGACGAGCCGATCAACCACCTGGACGTGCCTTCGCGTGAGTTGTTCGAGCAGGCGCTGGAAGTGTTCCAGGGCAGCGTGCTGGCGGTGGTCCATGATCGCTATTTCGTGGATCGTTTTGCCACGACGGTGTGGCATATCGCCGACGGTGCGCTGACCGAAGACATCCGAGAGCCTTTGTTCGCCTAGTTGGGTTGCTGGGCCGAGTTTGCGCGTGTGTCAGAAAAGGAGCAAATGTACGATGTTAGATACCGGTTTGCAGGGAAAAGTCGCGCTGGTCACCGGCGCGAACCAGGGTATTGGGGCGGCGACCGCGCTTGCGCTGGCAAGGCAGGGCGCGCGCGTGTTCGTGCATTACTTCCGTCCCCCGGCGATCAATGCTGCTGCTGGAGTTGTGCGCGGTCCAGATGTGCCCGGCGTGGGGCAATACAATGCCAGCCGGGGGCAGGATGCCAGCGCGGTGCTGGCCGCGCTTCGTGCTTTGGGTGTTGAAGCTGAGGCGTGGGAATGTGATCTGTCTGATCCGGATAATGCTGCACTGCTGTTTGACCGCGCCGAGGCCGCCTTTGGACAGGTGGACGTGCTGGTCAATAATGCCGCCGACTGGCAGGGCGATACCTTCATTCCCCAAGGCCAGCCACAAGCAAATACCCTGCCCGAACGTTGGTCAGAGCAGGTCACGATCAGCGCCCACAGCCATGATCGCCACTTTGCGGTGAACAGCCGGGCAGTGGCGCTGTTGATGGCCAAATTTCTGCGCCGCCACATTGTGCGCGGTGGGTCATGGGGGCGCATCATCAACATTAGCACCGACGGCGCGTACTGTTTCCCTGGCGAAGTGTCCTACGGGGCCAGCAAAGCTGCACTCGAAGCCTGGAGCCGCAGCGCTGCCGCTGAGATGGCACAGTTTGGCATCACGGTCAACATTGTCTCACCCGGCCCGATTCAGACGGGTTGGATTACGCCCGAACTCGAACCGGAGATTGTGGCGACTATTCCACTAGGACGCCTCGGGCTGCCGGAGGATGTGGCTGACGTGATCGTGTTTATGGCGTCCGAGCAGGCGCGCTGGGTAACCGGCCAGATCGTGCATGTTGGTGGCGGCCATGTGATGTAACTGTGTGAAATTTTTCCAACGAAACCCTGGTTTTATTCACCGGGGTTTTTTCGTTGTTAACAGGCTTGCACTTTCCTTAAGGTTGCTTGATTTATCAATGAAATCTCAATACAATGTATACTAACTGAATTCAAACTGCTGGCCGTAAAAGACGGCAGGGGGTCGCAACCCAATGACACATGGTTCTGCCTGCGAACAACAACGTGCTCAAGTGCTTGGCCGTGCGCTGCTGGCCCTGGTTGAGTCGGTAGACAGAGACAATGTCAGTCCCTTTTTTGAGGATCACGGTTTATCGGATATCCAGCCGGATGAATGGTATGCGTTGGAAGATTGGCTGGGCGTGTTGCGCGATATGACGGACAAAGGGACAGTCTGGGTGGATTATGTATCGGCTGGCCGGCGCATGGTCGAAGCGGTTGCGCCCCTGCCTCCTTTTCCGGCCAGCAGCATCGACCAGATCGGCCTGGCTGGTAACCAGGTTTATCGTGCCTTGCACCGGGGAGAACCGGTCGGTGAATACGTGGTCGAACGTGTGAACGACCGCCATCTCAAGGTCGTGGTCCACACGCCCTACCCCTGTGACTTTGATTATGGCATCTGTTACGCTCATGCACTTAATAGTCTGCCACCAGGGACGACCTTCCGCCTGTGGTATGACAATGCCAGCCTGTGTGGTGTCGACGCGCGCTATCCCGCCATCATCCACATCGCCTGGACCTGAAGCCCAATACCCCTCAGAGTCATCAAGCCCTGGTATCGTCGCCAGGGCTTGTTGTGTTCTTTTTGGGGAACAGGTTGTTACTGCGGCCAGTTTTCCAGCAGCGACACGATCTCGGCTACGAACCAGTCCGCCGTAGCACCATCCAACACCCGGTGGTCAAACGTCAATGACAGGTAGACCATCGGACGCACAGCAATAGCGTCATTGGTACCAATGGCATCATCGAGCACCACCACGCGCTTTTTGATCGCGCCCACGCCCAGGATGCCGGTCTGGGGCTGGTTGATGATCGGGGTCGCGAACAGGCTGCCCGCCACGCCATGATTGGTGATGGTGAATGTGCCGCCCTGGACCTCGTCCGGCTTGAGCGCGTTTTGCCGCGCCCGGTTTGCCAGGTCGTTGACTTGTCGCGCCACACCCGCCAGCGACAGCTCATCCACTCCTTTGAGCACCGGTACGATCAAGCCCTCTTCCAGCGCAACTGCCATGCCGATATTGATCTCGCGGTGCAGCAGAATACCCTCGTCCGTCCAGCGGCTGTTGACCATCGGGTGGCGGCGCAGCGCTTCGGCGGTGGCGGCCATGAAATAGGCGGTGAAGGTCAGGTTTATGCCGCGCCGGGCGTACTCATCCTTGTGAGTGGCGCGGTGCTGCACGACGGCGCTCAGGTCAGCCTCGAACACGGTCGTCACATGCGGTGCGGTGTGCAGCTTGCTGTGTACCATGTGTTCGGCAATGCGGCGGCGCATGGTGTTCAGCGACACGACCTCACCTGGTTGGCCGGGCGCAGTCGGCGCGCGGTGCACGTGGTCCTGTGGGGCGGCAGCTGGTGCCGGAGCAGGCGCAGCGGCGGATTTGTACAGGTCATCGGTGGGCTTGAATAGGTCGCCGGAACCGGGTTGTTCCCAGGGGGCAAGTTCGGTTTCGGCAGCGGGGGCACCCTGCTCGATATAGGCCATGATGTCCTTTTTGGTCACCCGCCCGTTGCGCCCCGTGCCCGGCACGCGCGTCACGTCGATGTTGTGTTCGGCGGCGATGCGCGCTACCACCGGCGTGACGTGGGGCATTCCAACGCGCGGACTGCCATTGGTGGCGGGTTTCGCTGGCGCGGGTGCAGGTGCCGCTGGCGGAGCATGTTCCGGTGCCTGTTCGGCCACGGCTGATGCCGGGTTGGATCCGGTCATTGCGGTGTGCCCGAATGCTGCGACGGCTTCCGCCTCGATCCGGTCTGGTACTTCTTCACCTGCCGCGCCGATCATGGCCAGCACCGTGCCTGCATCGACCGTCTGGCCTTCGTCCACGTAAATCCGGAGCAAAGTCCCGCTGGCGGATGCGGTCACTTCCGATGTCACTTTGTCGGTCTCGACCTCGACGATGGGCTGGTATTCCTCAATTTCGTCGCCTTCCTGCACCAGCCACTTGCCGACGGTGCCTTCGACCACGCTTTCGCCCATCTGGGGCATAATCACTTTGGTTGCCATAAGCTATAGTTGCTCTCCCTAATACGCCGCCAGGTCGCGGATGGCGTCCGCGATTTTGTCTGTGCTGGGCATAAAGAAATCTTGCATACTGTGTGCAAACGGGACACCCGGCACGTCTGGCCCGGCCAGGCGACGGATCGGCCCGTCCATGTATTCAAACGCTTCATCGCTCAAGATAGCCGCAATCTCTGCGCCGTAGCCCAGGAACTGGTTGTCTTCGTACACGATCAGCGCTTTGCCGGTCTTCTTGAACGAGTTGATAACCGTTTCCCGGTCCAGAGGTACGAGTGTGCGAATATCCACCACTTCGCAGCGAATGCCGTCCTGCTGGGCGACGACCTCGGCGGCCTGCATGGCGTAGTAGTGCATCATGCCATAGGCATAGACCGTCACCTCATTCCCTTCGCGCGTGACGTTGGCGGGGCCAATCGGCACCAGCAGGTTTTCGTCTTCCGGCACCTCGCCCCGGATCAGACGATAGCCCTATTTCGGCTCAAAGATCATGACCGGGTTGGGATCGCGCACGGCGGACTTTAGCAACCCTTTAGCATCGGTGGGGTTGCTGGGGATCACGATCTTCAGGCCCGGCGCATGGGCAAAGTAGGCTTCGACACTCTGCGAATGGTACAGCCCGCCGCCGATGCCACCCCCATACGGCGCGCGGATGACCATCGGGATGTTCCACTCGCCGTTGGAACGGTAGTAGACCAGCGCGGCCTCGTTCACGATCTGGTTAAAGGCCGGGAAGATGTAGTCTGCAAACTGGATTTCGCAGATGGGGCGCATCCCGACCATCGCTGCGCCGATGCCGATGGCCACGATGCTCAACTCGGCCAGCGGGGAATCGATCACGCGCTCCGGGCCATATTTGTCGTACAACCCCATCGTGGCGCGGAAGACACCTCCACGCGGGCCAACGTCCTCGCCGGTGATAAACACGCGCTCGTCGCGCGCCATTTCTTCGTCCATGGCCTCGCGCAGACCATCGATCAACGTTATTTCGGGCATGTGTCACGTAACTCCTGGTTATCCACGAATAAGCAAAAACTCTTTAGCGATCTGTACCGTCTGGGGCGAAGACCGGGAACAAGGCGTCTTCCGCTGGTGGGTATGGCGCATCCAACGCGGTGGCTTGCGCTTCGTCCACTTCCTGGCGCACACGCGCTTCGATCTCTTCGATGGCAGTATCGTTGAGGATGCCCCGCTCCAGCAGATAATCCTGGAAGCGCTTGATCGGGTCGCGCTGCTTCCACTCCTCGACCTCGTCACGCGAGCGATAGGTGCGGTCATCATCGTCCGAGGAATGCGGCACGGGCCGGTAGGTTTTGGCTTCCAGCAGGGTCGCGCCTTCGCCGTTGCGGGCACGCGCGACGGCTTCACTCATCACGCGGAAAGAAGCCAATACGTCGTTGCCGTCCACCACCGCCCCAGTTACGCCAAACATCGGTGCGCGGTCGGCCACGTTCGGCACGGCCATTTGCAGGTGCATCGGCACTGAGATCGCGTAAATATTATTTTCCACCAGGCAGATCATCGGCAGCTTGTGCACGCCCGCCCAGTTCATGCCTTCGAAAAAGTCACCTTCACTGGTCGAGCCTTCGCCCAGCGCCGTCACGACCACACGGTCTTCGCCGCGCATTTTGCACGCCAGCGCTGCGCCCGCTGCCTGGGGCACCTGGGTCGCCACCGGGCTGGACGCCGACAGCATCCCCAGCGCGCGGCTGCTGAAGTGGGAGGGCATCTGGCGCGAGCCGCTCGTGGGTTCGCCTGCCTTGCCGAAGACGGCCAGCAAGAAATCACGTGGGGTGTAACCCAGTGCAAACGCAAATGCCAGGTCGCGGTAATAGAGATGGGAGTAGTCATACCCACGTCGCAGCGCATAGGCTGCCCCCACCTGGATTGCTTCGTGGCCAATACCGGAAATATGGAACGCGATCTTGCCCTGGCGGTGCAGCACCCAGGTGCGTTCGTCAGTGCGCCGTGCGCGCACCATCTGCCAATACATTTCCAAAAGTGTTTTGTTGTCCAGATCGATACCCGTATCGTCGATCTGGTAGGCTGCCTGTACATCTGTCGTCATGTGCGCTCTCCTGAGTAACGGGGTTTAAAGAGGTTCTAAGGCGGATTATAAACATTAACAATAAAGATTTTCGAAAAAAGCGGGCGGGTTGCCAAACCCTGGACGAGCTGAGAGCGCTCTCGTACAATAGGCGGACGTCTTTCTATCTTGAAGAATGGGGCACACTTTGGCCACTGCAGCCATCCAACCAAAGCTGTCTACTGCTGAACGCGAACGGGTGTATCGACGGAATTTCCGGATATTCCTGGCGGACTTCGTGTTGTTTACCATTGGGTTCAACATTCTGGGACCCACGACGGTCATTCCGGACTTCGTGCGCCGCCTGACCGATATCGAGGTGTTGATCGGGCTGTCCAGCCAGTTGTTCGAGATCGGCTGGCTGCTGCCGCAGTTGTTCATTGCCCGACAGTTGGTGCGCGTCCAGAACAAAAAGTGGTGGTTTGTTGGCCCGAACATCCCGGTGCGAACCCTGGTGTTAATCCTGGCCGGGATGGTGGCCTTGCTGGGGCCAGATCGGCCTGGCGCGATTCTGGGCGTATTTTTCCTGATGTATGCCCTGGCCGGGATCGGAGATGGGTTGGTGGGGGTGCCCTGGCTGGACCTGACCGCAACCAGCCTGGATAACCCGCGCCGCGCGCGCATGTTCGGCCTGGGGACTGCGCTGGTGGGCGTGGCGATGCTAGGCATCGCGCCGTTGGTTCGCCTTATTCTGGGCCTGGACAACCTGGATTTTCCCGTCAACTATGCGCTGGTATTTGCGTTGGCGGGCAGCCTGTTTTTTATCACTGTGCCGATCAACTTGACTATCCGTGAGTTGCCCAGCGGCGGCCAGGTGCAGGAGACGATTCCCGCCATGCGTGAGTATCTGCCGCAGTTGTGGCGCGTGCTGCGCGAGGATGCTCCCTTCCGGGCAATGATCATCGTGCGGGTGCTGGTCACGTTTTTTGCAATGGCCTCTCCCTTTTACATCGGTTTTGCAACGGACACGGTCGGTATGTCGAATGATGTAGCGGTTGGCAATCTGCTGCTGATGCAAACCCTCGGTAGTGTGGCTGGGGCGCTGTTATTCTCCTGGCTGGGTGACCAGCGCACGGTGCAGTTCATTCGCATGGCGTTGGTGTTTGGAGCAGCACAACCGGTGCTGGCGCTGCTGGCTGGTGAGGTCGGTCCTGCCTCGTTATACGTGGCATTTCTGGCTGCTGGGGTGATTCAAGGCTCGCTGTTTATTGGGTTCCTGAACTGGGTCGTGCTCTACGCCGCACCCGACCAACGCCCCATCTACACGGGCCTGTTCAACTCGGTGTCTGCGGTGGCGCTGTTGCTGACCCCGTTGGTGGGCGGCACTATCGTCCAACTATGGGGATATGAAGAGGTGTTTATTACGGCACTTGCGCTGGTGTTGGCGGCGCTGTTTGTGGCGGTGCGCTACGTGCAACCCGTACATCCGACGCTTGAACCTGTACCTGCACCGACCACCGACTGAATTCTGTCGATAACCCGGTAACCGGCTAGACTCTCTGCACGTGACGATCAAGGTGACTGCCACGTGCGGTGTTTCACACGGGGATATTTTGCGTTGATTTGATAAAAACCTTATATTTCAAATATAAGAGTCTTTTCGAACACAACAAACACGGGTATAATCACTTTTTTGAAGACAAATTTAGTGAAAACCATCACCCTTCCAACATGAAACGGCACCAGGAAAACAGGCATGAAGCGCAACCTTAACCATAGCTGGATATTGATGGCCGCGTCTGGCGTCTTGTTGATCGCGCTGGCTTTTCCCGTGCAGGCGCTGGCGCACGGTCCTGCCGATGGCGGCGCGGATTCGGACACCATTGACGATCTGTTTCTGATCACGTTGATCATTGCCATTCCGATCTTTGTGTTGGTCGAAGGACTGATCATCTACGCAATCATTCGCTACCGGCGTCGCCAGGCAGACGAAATACCAGAGCAAGTGCACGGCAACCCTCCGCTGGAAATCGCATGGACCGTGATCTCGTTTCTGATTATCGGCGTGTTGTTCGTGCTGACGGTGCGTGTGCTGAACACCGGTTATGAAGCCGATGCGGAAAACGACGAAGGCACGCCAGATTACGTCATCGAAGTCATCGGTTATATGTGGAACTGGGACTTCAAGTATTATGTTGGCGACAGCGACCAGCCCGGCGTGCGTACACCGCCCGGCACCATGCGTATTCCGGCGGAACGCGCGGTGCTGCTGGAGATCACGTCAACGGATGTGCAGCACAGCTTCTGGCTGCCAGACCTGGCAGGCAAGGTCGATGCCATTCCGGGCTATACCAACACCATGTGGCTCCAGTTGGGCAGCGACCAGGTGGGTGAAACGTATATCGGCAACTGCGCAGAATACTGCGGTACGCTACACTTCGATATGCTGATCGAAGCTGAAGTCATGGACCCGGATGAATTCGATACCTGGCTGGCTCAGGAAGAAGCCCGTCTTGGGGATTTCATCCCGGTGGGCACCGACCTGGATACCCCGCTGCCGTTTGACACTGCCGATCCCGACCGCGGTGAAGAGGCGTATAACAGCTACTGCATCGGGTGTCATGGTGCGGAAGACGGTGTTGGACCAGCTTTGACTGGCATGTGGGACCGAGCCGCAACCCGGCGTGATGGCTATTCGGCTGAGCGCTACTTGCGCGAGGCGATTGTAGACCCGTGTGCGTATGAAGTCGATGGCTATAGCTGCACCCTCATGCCCGACAATTACGGCGAGCAGATGGATGCACAGAAGCTAGCCGATATCATCGAATACATCCGGCAACAGGACTAACGCAGTGGCAAGATTAACGTAGTGGAGATTTGTTCGATATGGCAACCGTAGCGACCACACATCCACCTGTCGCGAATAAGCCTCAGGGGATCATGGCGTGGATTACGACGGTCGATCACAAAAAGATCGGCATTATGTATGTGCTGACCACGTTCACGTTTTTTGTGTTGGGCGTATTCCTGGCGCAGCTTATGCGCCTGGAGCTGACCTGGCCCGGCGGCCAGATCATGAGCGCCGACGACTATAACCAGATTTTTTCCATGCACGGGACCACGATGATTTTCCTGTTTGTGATCCCGATGCTGGCCGGGCTGGGCAACTATGCTGTGCCGCTGATGATTGGCGCACGCGACATGGCTTTCCCACGGCTGAATGCGCTCAGTTTCTGGCTGCTGTTTTTTGGCGGTCTGACGGTGTACGCGGGTTTTCTGGCTCCGGGGGGAGCCGCCGCCAATGGATGGACGTCCTATCCGCCGTTGAGTGGCAAGGAATTCTCACCAGGACACGGCACCGACCTGTGGCTGGTAGGGCTGGCGCTGGGCGGCACGTCATCGTTGATCGGCTCGATCAACTTCATCGTGACCATTTTTCGGATGCGCGCGCCGGGCATGACGTGGATGCAGATGCCGTTGTTCGTGTGGACCATTCTCACGATGGCGTTTATGATTTTGCTGGCGACCCCGATCTTGACAGGCGGGATGGCGATGCTGCTGGCGGATCGCAATTTCGATACCCAGTTCTTCATTACCGATGGTGGTGGCGATCCGGTTTTGTGGCAGCATTTCTTCTGGTTCTACTCGCACCCGGCAGTGTACATCATTGTTCTGCCCGCGATGGG
>JAADYV010000450.1 GCA_010092855.1 Chloroflexota bacterium
AACTAAGCGTGATCGTGCCGAACACGGTGCTGGCCGTGATGTCCAGGTCCAGCGCTTCCGAGTCCGGGTGGGTGACGTACATACCCGGCTCGGTCTCGGAAAAGCGCGCGCCATCGGCGTCCACCCGTGCGAACGGCCCGGCATTGACCGTGATGCGTGCCTGGGTGCCGGGTGGAACCGCGAGCCGCACATCGCCAAAGGTTGAGCGCGCAAAGAGGGTACCCGCTGCATGATCGGGACAGACCAGGTAGACATGACCCAATCCCGACGAGATATAGGCGCGGCCTACCTGTACATCCCCCAGGTCTACCTCCAACCGACCCAGATAACTGCTGACCAGCAGGTCCCAGGGCAGATCGTTCGACAAGCCAACGTCCCAATCCGCCATCGATAGCCACCAGGTGCGACCGCGTTCCATGCGCAGCGTGGCGTGGTTGTTACGGACGGCTAGACCAGGACGCGAGCGTGCAGTATACTGTCCGGCGATCAAACGTCCGGGTTTGCGCAATGAGCGCACCTGGACATCAACTTCCCCGCTTTCAATTTCGAGCGAACCCGACTCGACGCTGCCGCGCGTGATACCGAACGTTTGCGCCTGAGCGCTGGGCACAATATCACCGCGAAGGAGCAGAGACAGCGCGACCACGATCAGCAGCGCGGGCCAATAGGGGCGCAGGTCGAGTTCGATCAGCAAGAAGTTGTCCAGCACCACCACGACGCCGCCGATCATCAAGGCCAGGGGCCACAATGTAGGGATGAGTCGCCGCATGAATCAATCCTCCAGCAAGTAGTCTTGCAGTAGTTGGAAGGCTGACGAATGGCGCAGCCGGTTGAGCGCCTGCGCTTCGAGTTGGCGTACCCGTTCGCGCGTGACGCCGATTTCCTGGCCAACTTCTTCCAGGGTATGAGTTTCGCCGTCGAGCAGGCCATAACGCAATTGCAGAATGTGGGCCTCACGGTCGGGCAGACGGGCTAGCACTTGGGCCAGATGTTCGCGCAGTAAATTGTTGGTTACCACTTCGGCAGGTTCCGGGCTGGCCTTGTCTTCGACAAAATCACCGAATTCCGAATCGGCATCCTCGTCAATCGGCGTTTCCAGGCTGATCGGACGGCGCGATATCTCGATCAGGTTGCTGATCTTGTCCGGCGTCGTTTCCATTGCCTGGGCGAGTTCCTCGTTGGTAGGCTCGCGGCCCAGTTCCTGCACGAGTTGGGTCGAGATGCGCCGTAGCCGGTTGATCTGGTCGCCCATGTGCACCGGCACGCGAATCGTGCGGCCCTGGTCGGCCACCGCCCGGCTGACGGCCTGTCGAATCCACCACGTGGCATAGGTGCTGAACTTGTGGCCGCGCTGGTATTCGAACTTGCGTGCGGCGCGGATCAGGCCGATGTTACCTTCCTGGATCAGGTCCAGAAAATGCACGCCGCGCCCGATGTACTTTTTGGCCACACTGATCACCAGCCGCGAATTGGCACGCACCAGGTATTCCTGGGCGTCCTCGCCGTCCTGCACAATGGCTTCGAGTTCGGCCCGGCCATCGTATGACAGCTCGTCGCCGTATTCTTCGAGCTGTTCGGTAGCAAACTGGCCCGCTTCCATGCGCTTGGCCAGCGCGACTTCTTCCTCGGCGGTCAACAGCGGAACACGCCCGGCTTCTTTCAGGTACAGGCCGACCACATCGTCGGCATCCAGCGCCTGTTGGTATCCCGCGTCCTGGCGCAAGTCTGCGTACAGCGTACTGGGATCGAGCGCGTCAACTTCGTCGTCGTCGTCGTCGTCCTCAATTTCGACCGCGACCTCGCCCGCGGCAACTCCCGTTTGCTGGCCGGCCTGGTCGGCAGACGAAATGACCTCGATCCCGGCATTGCTCAGCGCGTCAAGAAACTCCTCCAACAGGTCGATGTTTTCTTCCAGTTCGGGCAGCAGAGTCAGGATGTCGTCATAGGTGATATGCCCGTTTTGACGCCCCTGTTCGACCAACTGTTGCCAGATCGCGCTGTCGGTAGAAGGTGGTGATGCTGGTTGTTGGTTTTCTGCGATCCTCATAGTCATAAGATAAAAACACCCTACCGTCAACGGTAGGGCGCCCATAATATCCCCCTCAATGGTCAGTCACAAGGACTGGGGCGTCACCTTTCAGGCTCCGTTGACGGTGCTAAAGCCTCTGGCGCGGTCTGGAACGGTTCAGCTAGCATACTCAAAATCGGTTCCACTATCCGACTGTCAATAAGATAAACGACCTGATCACCTTCAAGCCATACATAGTATGCCGTATTTTCTGGATTTTTGTCACCTATCGTGATGATGGGCGACCCATACTGGTTACCATCCACATCGCGGATGCTGAAACGAACACGATACGCGGCTGGATTCAGACCATATTGTTGCAGGTTTTCCAGCGAAGCGTCAAATTGCTGGCTGCTGCCCATTCTGCGGAAGGCAGAGGCGGCAATATTGACCTGGTCCTGGTCGATGCCCGATGGTGGGACTTCGGCCTGAGTTACCCTTATCAGCGGCGGCAACGTGAACGAAAACAACTTCACGTCGATGGTCGGCGATGCCAGTTTCGCTTCGGACACTTCTCCGGTTTGGGTAACTGGCAGTTCTGGTGCATACCATAAGCCTGCTTGTTTAACCAACAAAATGCTCTCACCGGTGCTGTTGTCTAATACTTCAATCCCGTCCACTTGTGTAGAACTGCTGATCTCTGGAAAAAAGTAAACTGTCTGTTGATTCTGTTGGGTGGCGCTGATAGTCAGTAATTCCTCGCGCTTAGCGGCGGGATCGTCCAGCATCAAAAGTACGATCATGATGGCAGCAAACCCAATCAGCAGGAGATAGACAGCTTGATGCTTGAGCATTGGTCCTCCCTGACCGAATCGTCCCTAGAGTTTAACCTAACGCTGCCGATACCACCACACAATCAGCCCGCTGGCCAACACGATTCCAGGCAGTACGACCAATGTGATCAGCGAGATCGTGGTGCGTTCCTGGTCGGAAGCCACAACGTTGAGCAGGGTGGGATCGTTGACCGGCGTAAACTCCATCGCCTCCGAAAAGCCGGTCAGCCAGTCGATGATGTCGGTCCACAAGAACACATTGCCGGGGATCTGCGCGACAAATTCGTTTTTGACCACGTCCGAGTCGCCAATGATCACGACACGCGGTTGGAATTCTTCCTGGAATTCCAGGTTGCGTTTGGCCGTCATGCCCATCACCACCGGGCCGGGCTGGTCTTCGCCTGCGACATATTCGGTGTTGGCGATGTCCTGAGCGATGGCGGGCAGGTCTGTTTCACCAAATGATTCCCTGGATGTAACGAGCAGCGGCTGCCGGTAGAATAACTGCTGCTGAACCGTCGGCTCAATTTCACTGCGTTCGACATAATCCATTGTCCGCGCATAGTGCAGCACCACGCCCGCGTCGCGGCTGGTTGACATGATCTCGTGGGGCGCAATCGTAAACACAATCGGCGTGAATTCGCTGGTGATGATCGGGTTGTCTGCCATTACCGTGTTTTCGATAACCAGTTGTTGCTGGACGGCGATGCCAAATTCGTCCCACAGGTACATGTGCAGCGGGCTGCCTTCCAGCAGGAAGGTGTTGTCAGGAGTTGTTGGTGTTTCGGTGACTAAGAGTGGATCGACTACCGGTGGATCGGCGAATATACCCAGCCGTCCACCGCCGTCCATGTAGTCGCGCAGCACCTGCACTTCGGCTTCTGAGAATGGCTGCCTGGCTCCCACTATCAACACGGCATCGGCGTCCGCTGGAATGCCAGTGTCGGCAACCGCCATCAGGTCGAGCGCTACAGCCCCAATGCCTTGATCCAACAGGCTTACGACCAGGCGGGAAATACCTTCGTCACCAATGTCGGAAAGGTCGCGTTCGCCGTGTCCGGTGGTGAAGTAGATTGTGAACTGGCCAGCGGAGGCGATGGTTTTGATCCCAAACGTGACATTCCGCTCATTGACAGACCCCAGGTAGAGTGGCGCGGGCCGGATTAGTCTATCCCCGAATTCGTTGGTCTCGATGCGGAGTTCACCTTCAGAATCCAGTACATTGAGAAACAAGGTGCCATCCAGATTGGCGTTGTAGCCGTGCAGCGCAGCCAGGTCGGGGTCTGCATCGGGGTCTACCATGACTACTTCGATGCTGCCATCACCGGCGGCTTCATACTGACGCAAGATCAGGTCAGCTTCTTCTTCCTGGGGCAGCTTGCGGCGGCTGAAAAACCCCACCAACCGAACCTGGTAGCCCTGGCCTTTTAGCTCGTCAATGGCATCCAAGGTTTGGGTGCTGAGCGAATAGCGCCGAACGGAGGTCAGGTCAGTCGTCAGGTTGGCACGGTCTACCAGCACATAGGCATAGATGATGACGCCGGTGAACAGCACCGTGACAAGTATACTTGTGGTACCGAAGCGCGTCTGGCGTCCTGACAACCACGCCTGGAATTCACCCGGTGCCCACCACATCCACAGCGCCAGCCCACCTACACCGATAACGGCGCATAGAAAGACCCACACTGACAATTCGCCAGTGAACAGGAGCACCAGCCCGCCGACCAACAGCGCCACGGTGCCGATCACGCTGCCCCAACTGGCGACAGCGGCCCGGTCTAATGATTCCGAAAGGGACTGCAGCAGCGACCGCATCAACGCCACCTCCGCGATTCGATCAGGCGGGTGGTGATGAACAACATCACGACAATCAGGCCGATAAAGAACACCACGTCTTCGAAGCGTATGACGCCGATAAGGAATGACGTGGCATAGTGCGATTGCAGGCTCAATTCGCGGATAAACTGTGCCACCCCGCGATTATCGATTACTTGCCCGGCGAATTCACCCAGCCACAGGATGAACAACGCCGACATGGTCAGGTAACCGGCCACGATCTGGTTTTCCGTCATGGCCGAGAATAGCAACCCGACGGCCAGCGTTGCGCCGCCAAACAGCCAGATGCCAATGTAGGCGCTGATCACCGGACCGATGTCAAGGTCGGGGATGGTCGTGAAGGGCTGGTCTTTGAAGGTCGTGATCGACAGCCAGATAACCTGGTAAACCAGTGTCAGGCTCAGGATGAATGAGTAGTACAGCCACACCCCCGCGAATTTGCCCGTTACAATGTCGCTGTCACGGGTGGGCATGGTCATCAGTAGTTCGATGGTGCCTTCGCGCACCTCTTCGGCAAACAGGCGCATGGTCAGCAGCGGCGCGAAGAAAATCGTGAAGAACCCAAAAGCGCCCAGTACCTCTGCGCCGTCTGGCGGTTCGGTTCCCACCCGCTGGCTGAGGTCGGTGTTGAACTGCCACCCGGTCAGCAGCAAGATCGCAAAAGCTACCAGGTAGGCAATCGGTGAAGTAAAATATTGGCCAAGTTCACGCCGGGCAATAATGCGCACGTTCCGCATAGCGTTGGTCCTGTCCTGTGCTTTAAAGCGCTTAGTTTTCGTGGCCCAAGCGGGTCGTCAGTTCCAGGAAGATGTCTTCCAGCGTGATCGCCCAGGGGCGCAGCTCCAGCAGTTCGAGCCCCTGGCCCACAATGGCTGCCGAAACCGCCGGGCGGATATCGGCGTTGCCTTTAGCGCTGATCAAGTACCCGTCGGCGTGTGACTCGACCTGGTCTACACCGGACACGCTCTTCAAGACTTGCCGGACTTTTCCGGCGCTGGTCCGCTGGCTGACCCGCAGGAACAAGCGTCCGCCCCGGTGCAGTCGCTCTTGCAGCTTGGCGGGCGTATCTTCGGCCACGATTTCGCCCCGGTCGATAATGATCACGCGGTCGCAAAGCTGTTCGGCTTCGGACAGAATATGGGTGCTGAGCATGACGGTGTGGGACCGGCCCAACTCGCGGATCAAGTTGCGCAGGTCCTGCACCTGGTGCGGGTCCAGCCCGATGGTGGGTTCATCCAGGATCAGCACTTCCGGGTCATGCACGATAGCCTGAGCCAGCCCAACGCGCTGCCGCATCCCTTTCGACAGGGTGCGAATCAGGCTTCGAGACCGCTGGGCCATGCCTACCTGGTCCAAGACCGCATCGATCCGGCTTTTGCGATCCTCAACGCTGCGCAGTTTCGCCACAAAGTCCAGGTACCCCCGGACCGTCATATCCCGGTAGAGCGGCACGGTTTCCGGCAAATAGCCGACATGCCGCCGCATTTCGAGCGAATCGTCGAATACATCCAGCCCGGCGACTTTGGCCGAGCCCTCGCTGGGCGGCATATAGCCGGTCAGGATGCGCATGGTGGTCGTTTTGCCCGCGCCGTTCGGACCCAGGAAACCCAGGATTTCGTTTTTGCGGCACTGAAGCTGATGGCATTGAGGGCGACAAAACGCCCATATCGTTTGGTCAGGTTCTTGACTTCAATCATGGCCGGGCTATCGGTTGGTGTTATTTGATCCTACACGGCGTTGCTGCACAAGCTGGACGAACGATACCTACATTTTAACCATCTGGTTGTCCAAAGATAGCGGATTTACTGCACCTGAACAACATTCGCACAAAACGGTTCAGGCCCGCAGCAGGTCCTGTACGGGGTCAGGCAGCGGCATGGATGTTATAGGCTGCCAGTCCCATCCGGAAATAAGCCTGTGCGAGGGCGTGGTGCATTTGTACACAAAATCCAGCCGGACGCGAGGTGGCGTGGCGGCAATGGTGACATGATTGGGCGCGGCGAATTCGAAGCGATTGTCCTGTACGGCCTCAATCGTGACATCCAGCCCCAAGGTCTGGTTGAGTTGCTGTTGCAGCATCTCGTCTAGCGCGGCATGGTGATCTGTGATCGGGAAAGTGGGCAGTAAGCCATCCTGCACCAGCAGTTTGTCCCGGTGGTGAATCAGCGCGGTGAGCGTGGCATGGAATATATGGTGCGTCGCTGGCGCGGCATTTTCGTTCCGCCGGGACGCGCGCTCGCTCAGGATGATGCGGCGGAGTTGCTCGACGGCGCTTTCGATGTCGTCGTTGATCACCAGGTAGTGGCAGCGGGGCGCAAATGTCATTTCGAAGCGCGCGCGCTCCAATCGGTTGGCCAGCGCCGCAGAAGAGACATTCCCGCGCCCCTGGATGCGCTCGGAAAGCAGCGACAGGTCGGACGGCGTGACGAAGATCAGAACCACATAGTTGGGAAAGACCTGGTAGACGGCGTTCGCACCCAAGAACTCGATGTCAGCGATTAGGTCCCGGTTGGCGGTCATGGCCTCTTCCACGCTGCGGCGCGGGGTGCCATACAGGTTATTGAGGTGGACCTGCTGCCATTCAAGCAAGGCGTTGGCGTCGATCTGGCGCTGAAATTCCTCATGGGAGACAAACCAGTGTTCCCGGCCATTTTGTTCGCCGGGGCGCATGGCGCGCGTGGTCATGGTGGCCAGTTGGGGGAGATCATCCAGTTGGTCCTGTACGCGCTGCATCAGGGTGTTTTTTCCGGCTCCAGAGGGTCCAACCAGAATAAACAACGCACTCTTATGGGCCATGACGTTCCTTCCGTGTGACGGTGTTCCTTCCTGGTGACAGGGGCTGCAGGTAGGCGGGGCTTGGCGTGGTTGCCACCCCTACCCGGAAGTGTAACACGAAGAAAAATGGGCCGCCATCAGGCAGCCCATTGCTGTGGTTCGTTAGGGTTGGTGGTTTATTCGGCCACCAGGATGTCGTCGATGTACCAGCCATCGTCAACGTTGGAATTATCGCGGGCGTCTAATCGGAACCGGATATTGATCTGGTCACCGGCGTAACGGCTCAAGTCGATGAACCGCAACCGCCAGCGTGAGTCGTCACCGGATACCGACCGCACCCGGCTCCAGGTGAAGCCACCATCATCCGAGACTTCGGTGTAGGCCCGGTCACCATTGCCCAGGAAGCGCCGTTCCCAGTAGCTGAGTGTCGGGTTGCTGGTGCCAGACAGGTCAATCGGGCTTTCCAGCGTCAGCGACATGTTGTTCTGGTGGAAGTAGTCACCCGACGGGCTGTCGTGGAACACCCAGCCGCCAAAGGCAAAGCGTACTCGGACACGGGCGTCACCGGTACGTTCGTAGTATTCCACCACGAACACGTGGTCGCCTTGATCCAGGGTAACATCGGCGGTGTCTGGGGTGGAGTTGAAGCCCCGGTCCACCCACCGGTTTAGCTCCAGATTCCCGTCCACATAGACCCGGATACCGTCATCCGACTGGGCTTGAATCTGGTAGACGCTGTCGTCGTTTTCAACCGAGACGGTGCGCGTCCAGCGGACCAGGAAGTAGTTGTCCGAGTCGATCCCGGCTGGGCGTCCGCCGCGCCAGTCGAAATCGATCTCGGCATCGGTTTGGGTGAAGTCCAGCTCACCCGCGTCGAAGGAGCGGTTGCGGTTGTCATCGTTATAGTACTGTGCGGCCCAACCACCTGGCCCCAACGAGGCACCGCTGTCTACCACGCGCGGCACCGACATGCGCGTCCAGGTGCCGTCCATTACCCAGTAGTTGTTTTCGGTCTCGACATCCTCGAAGAACGACAGGTTATGGGCTAGTTCGCGTGTGTCACGCTCCACTACCCAGAAGTCGTCGATATACCACCCATCAGCGGTACGCCCATCACGGACTGCATACAACCGGAAGCGGAACCGTACCAACTTGTCGATGTAGGATGTCATGTCCGCGGCCCTACCAACCTGTTGCCGGTCCCACGAAGTCGTGGTCTCGTAGCGACGACGGTCCAGTTCTTTCCAGCCGCTCCACGTCGCACCGTTATCGTCTGAGACATTGACTTCGACCAGGGCATAGTCCTCGTAATGGAGGCTAAACCGATCCCAGTAGTAGATCGTAGGTTTGACCATCCCACTGAAGTCCAACGCCCCGCGCAGTTCGAGCACAGCATTCGTCTGGTGCCCATAGTTCACACCGAAGCTGTCGGTATAGGCCACGGACCCTTCGTACTTGTTTTCCGGTGAGATGATCCAGGTGCCACCGGCGTACCAGTTGTTATCGCCCAGTTCGAACCCATCGCGGAAACCGTTGGTCATGGTGGCCACGCGCCAGACCGGTTCGTTGTGTTCCTGGAAGCACACGTCATCCAGCCACCAGCCATCGTTCACGCTACTGCCGTAGAGCGCATCCAGGCGGAAGCGGACCTTGATGACGGTGCCGACGTAGGCATTCAGGTTGATGACCTCGCGCGTCCAGGAGAGTACCGTGTTATAGCCGTGGTCGACGACGGAGGTATAGCCGGTCGGGACACCGTTATATTGGTAGGTCCAGACGGTGGTCCAGTTTTCACCATCATCGTCAGACACTTCGACATACAGGTCTTCCGAATAACCCAGGTCCCATTGGTGCCAGAAAACCATTTCCGGGTTGGAATTGGCCGACAAGTCTAGCTTGGCTCTGAGCATCAACGAGCTGTCGGTATCGTCAAGATAGTCCATGCCAGGGCTGTCCGACCAGAACTGCCCACCACTATGCGGATGGATCGTCTGGTTGCGTGGCTGGGTGGGGTTATGGTCGCTGCCGGTGACGACAGCCCAGGTGCCATCTGCAACCCATTCACCGCCGCCAACTTCCATGTTGTCACACCAGTCGGGTGTGATCACGGTATCTGGCGCATTCCGCAGCGAGAAGTCGTCGATCCACCAGCCGTCAGCGACATTACTGTGGCTGCGCGCATCGATGCGGAAGCGGAGGAAGATCTCCTGGCCGACATAGTCGCGCAGCGAGATGACGCTTTGTTGCCAGCTAAAGTTGGTTTCTCGATACGCCAGCGGGTTGCCGGTTAGCAGTTCCCAACTATAGCGATTGTCGGTTGAAACCTCGATATTGATCGAGTCGTAGCGTTCCAGGTCGAACCGGTGCCAGAAAACGACTTCGGGGTCAACCACCGCGTCATTATCCAGGTCAACAATCCCATCCAGTTCAAGAATGTTGTTCGAGCCGTGCGCATAGTTACCGCCAGGGCTGTCCGACCAGGCTTTGGTGCCGCTGTGGACGGCTTCATTGCTGCGCGCCCACGACCCACCGGCGTACCAGTTCAGGCCGCCTTCCATGTCGTCGGAAAAGCCGACGGTGTACCGCTTGAGCAGGTCTTCGGTGACCGAAATGTCATCGATCCACCAGCCGTCGCGTGTGTTGCCCGAACCTGAGTTGTCCAGAATGAAGCGAATCTCGATGATGTCGTTTGAGAAGTCGCGCCCCAGGTTGGGGCCGGGGCCATCCGGGTCGGCAAAGTTCGTCAGGTCGAAGCTCTCACGGGTCCACCCCAGGTTGATTTCATCATGGTGAATTTCGAGATCGGTCCAGTTGCCGGTACCCGCGACGGACACACTCACAATGGCGTGCGCGCCCCACTCCAGGTCGTACCGGTCCCAGAAGTCCAGCTTGGGACGGGTGGAACCGCGCAGGTCGATGTAACCGCGCAGGGCCAGGATACAGCGCGAGTATGAATCGTAGTTCGCGCCGGGGCTGTCCGACCAGGCGGTTGGCGGGCTGCGGAATTCCTCGTCCGAGACGCGCCAGTTACAGTCGCCTTCGTCCAGCATGTCGCCGGGTTCTATGATGAAGACGGACATGCGCGCGCCCCAGCCGTTGTCGAACATCTCGACCACGATGGGGATTTCACCCGTTGAGGCCGGCGTGAACTTAATCTCCTGCCAATCATCTCTGTCTGGGGACCAGCTCCAGGAGTCATACAGCAGCACGCCATCGATCCACACGCGCGCGCCATCATCCTTGCGCAGCTTTAGCGTGTATTCCATGTTTTCCAGCATAGCGGTATTGGTGAAGCGGGCATAGAAGCTCTTGGTGACCCCGCCGCCAGGGCTGTCGCCCCAGTATTCGTCCAGGGATTCATACGTGGTCTGCCAGTCACCACTGCCAGGAGGCATACTGCTCATGTCGGGTTCGTAGCTGACGCCGTCGGCGTCGGCCATGTCCCAAAACTCGGCATTCCACACCCCAATGGGTCCATCCCAGTCGAACTCCCAGTTATCCTGGTCGCTCCCGTCATCGTTGAAGGGGTAACCAAAGTTTTGGTCTGGTGGGGTTGGGCTGGGACCAGGCGTCGCCGTGCCAGTCGGTTCAGGCGAGGGCGTGACCGGGGATGGGGTTGGCGATGGCCCGACCGTCGGGGTAGACGTGTGCGGCGCCGGTGTGTTAGTGATCAGACTCGGATTTTCAGGGGTGTAGGAGGCAACGGCTGCCACCTGGGTCCAGAACTCATCGGCTTCGAGCGGTTCGCGTGGCTCAACCGTACCTTCCAGCAAGTTATAGACTGCGTTGCTGAAGACGTTGCCCACCGCGGGCCCGGTGATCGCCAGGACCGCAATAATCGCAATCGTGATCAGCGTGACAATCAGCACGTATTCAATCAGCGCTTGACCGCTCGTGCGTGACTGGGAGGTGAGTCTGAACCGGCGTGCACCCACTCTGGGGGGGCGTGCTCGGTTTGCTCTTGGGTCAGACATTATACATACTCCTCCTGTTCTGACGGGTCATCGTAGAACACATCCAGAGGATGAAAAATCAACAACCGAATGTTCAACATAAATTGCCTAGTTTCCTCATTCATAATGGTACCTGACTATGGGGCGCATGGGGCTTTTGTTTTGTCCGAGAGTTGTCGAAAATCATTGACAAATGGCCGCGCTCAAACGCGCCAGGCGTCACTAGCCCGGAATTGCAGGTCGTGCTAGTCTCAATGCACGTACTTGAATGCTTATTTCCGAAAGGTAAAAATTCTATGTCGGCAACAATTATTGACGGAAAAGCCATTGCAGCCCGCATCCAAGACGAAATTGCTGAAACAGTCCAGAAAATGCAAGCCCAGCATGGCATTGTACCGGGGTTGGCCGCCGTGCTGGTAGGTGAAGACCCCGCCTCGGCCCAGTATGTGCGTATGAAGCGCAAGCGCTGCGAGAAGGTTGGCATCGCTTCCTTCGGGCACACACTCTCAGAAGACGCCTCGCAAGAAGAAGTTGAGGCGCTGGTCAAACAACTCAACGCCGATCCTCAGGTGCACGGCATTTTGGTGCAGCTCCCCTTGCCCGATCACCTCGACGAAGAAAAAGTCCTGTCGTTGATCAGCCTGCACAAAGATGTGGATGGGTTCCATCCCATCAATATTGGGCGGCTGGCGATGAAAGGACGCGATCCGCTGTTCGTTCCTTGCACGCCATATGGTGTGATTGTTCTCCTGGAGGAAGCTGGCGTTGAATTTTCTGGCGCGGAAGCTGTTGTGCTAGGACGTAGTAATATCGTCGGCCTGCCGGGGGCCTTCCTGCTCATTCACCGCAACGCCACGGTGACCGTGTGCCACAGCCGTACCAAAGACCTGCCGGGCGTGTGCAGCAAGGCCGATATCCTGGTGGCTGCTGTGGGCCGGGCAGAAATGGTCAAAGCGGACTGGGTCAAGCCCGGCGCGACCGTGATCGACGTTGGCTCCAACCGAGTCGATGATCCCAGCACCGAAAAAGGCTACCGTTGGGTGGGCGATGTCGACTTTGACGATGTCAAAGAAGTTGCCGGAGCGCTGACGCCTTCGCCGGGCGGAGTCGGTCCGTTGACCATTGCCATGCTGCTCAAGAACACCTTGCGTGGGGCCGAACTGGTGGTGTCAGGCCAGGTTGCCAGCTAAGGTTTTATTCATTTACACCGGGGCGCGCGCCGCCCTGTGTTTGGCAGGGTAGGTGCGCGCCTGTCAGGAACAACTTATTATGTCCACTCTACTAGCAAAAAGCGCGTTGGTCGTGGTGACGATGGACGATCAGCGCCGTGAAATCGTGGATGGTGGTCTTTTTGTCCGCGATAACGTGATCGAAGCGGTTGGCCCCACCGCCGACCTGCCAACCACCGCAGACGAGGTCCTTGATCTTTCGGGGCACGTCGTGCTGCCTGGCCTGGTAAACACCCACCACCACATGTACCAGACGCTCACGCGTGTGATTCCATCCGGGCAAAACGAAGAACTCTTTGGCTGGCTGCGCGCACTCTATCCTATTTGGGCTGGCTTGACGGGTGAAGCGGTGTATGTCAGCGCCAAGCTTGCCGCAGCGGAACTGGTATTGTCCGGCTGCACCACCTCCAGCGACCACCTTTACATCTTTCCCAACGACGCCACGCTTGATGACGAAATTCGCGGGGTGGGCGAAGTTGGATTGCGCTTCCATGCCACGCGCGGCAGTATGAGCCTGGGTGAGAGCAAAGGTGGCTTGCCCCCGGACAGCGTGGTCGAAGACGAAGACGCAATCCTGGCCGACAGCCGCCGCGTGATCGAGCAGTATCACGACAATGAGCGCTACGCCATGCTGCGTATTGGACTCGCGCCCTGCTCACCGTTCAGCGTTACGCAGGACTTGATGCGCACCTCGGCGGAACTGGCGCGCAGCTATTCCGGCGTGCGGCTGCATACGCATCTGGCCGAAACCGGGCCTGATGTAGACTATAGCCTGGCGCAGTTTGGCCTCAGACCCGGTGATTACGCCGAGGATGTGGGTTGGATTGGCGATGACGTGTGGCACGCCCACTGCGTCCACCTGACGGACGAAGCCATCCAGAAGTTTGGCCGCACGGGGACCGGGATCGCGCACTGTCCGTGCAGCAACGCCCGGCTTGCCAGCGGAATCGCACGGGTACGAAACATGCTGAATCACAACGTGCCGGTGGGTCTGGGCGTGGACGGTTCGGCTAGCAACGACAGCGGTCACCTGCTTAACGAAGCACGTTCGGCCATGCTGTTCCAGCGTGTGCTGTCGCTTGATCCCGGCGTGATGACGGCCCGTGATGCCCTTGAACTGGCAACGCTGGGCGGGGCGCAGGTGCTGGGCCGGGACGATATCGGCACGCTTAAGACTGGTATGGCGGCAGATTTTGTGGCCTACGACATGCGCCGGGTGGAATTCGCGGGCGCGCTGCACGATCCGGTGGCGGCGCTGCTGTTTTGCACCTCGGTTAATGTGAACTACAGCGTCATTAACGGCAAGGTCGTGGTGTGTGAGGGGCAGTTGACCACGCTCGAACTGCCGCCCCTGGTCGAAAAGCATAATGCCATTGCCCAGGCACTGGTGAACGGGGACTAGCTGATGAGCAACCGAATCATCATCCAGGGTGGGCAGGTCATCACCCCATCAGCGGTCGTGCAGGCCGATGTGCTGGT
>JAADYV010000451.1 GCA_010092855.1 Chloroflexota bacterium
ACTTCATCTGGCTTTACTCATCTGGGCCAACGGCGTAGATGAAAGCTACGGGGTCTCTGCTGCGCAACGGCAGGGACCCCGTGTGGTAAGTCTGGCGTGGTTGGCGCTCGATATTGAACGGAGAACATAGCAATGCAAGCATCAGAAACCACTTCCCGCTTTTCTTTTGGGACCATCATTCAGCTCATACGCAAGGCGAATGCGGATCGCGTCTACGCCATACTAACCATTCTGCCATCGATTATTCTGTTAGGTATCTTTGTTTATGGGTTCATCGGCCAAACGTTCTACTGGTCGTTAACTGACTGGCAGGGTTTGTCAGAGGACAAAACGTATATCGGCCTGGAGAACTATGAAAACCTGTTCAGTTCGGCACACCCCGCTGATCAACGGTTTCGACAGGAGCTGGTTAACACGTTCTTCTTTACCCTGTTCTTCCTGACCGGGTGTTTGACGCTGGGGTTTTTGTTAGCCGTTTTGCTGGACCAAAACGTCAAAGGCGAAGGCATATTCCGCACCGTCTTCTTGTTTCCGATGGCATTGTCATTTGCCGTGACGGGGACCATCTGGCGGTGGCTGTTCAATCCCAATGGCGGGATCAACCAATTGCCAGAAATATTTGGGGGCGATACCTGGACCAACAACTGGCTCAATAATCGAAACAAATATACGTTCAACTGGCATGAAGTCCCGCCCGCGACGATGTTCTTGATAATCTTTATTTTTCTGTTTGTTTTCTTTCAGAACGTATGGCGCAAAAAATATCTTGCCGCAGTGCTGACCGGGCTGCCGATGGTGTTAATCTTCGCCTGGATGGTGTCCGACTGGGTAGCCTGGGACGACCTGGTTGTTGAACCGCCACCCGTTGAGCCGGGAGTGACAATTGTGCAGGCGGATGGCTCGCTGGACATTTCGGGGAGCGGCGTGACCGATACCTTTTTCATCATGCTTAATAGCCGCCCTTCCGAAGACGTGATCATCGTGTTCAATAATGACAGGATCGACACCAGAGTTGAGCCACAACAAGTGATGTTCGAAACGGTCCGTGCGGACTGGAACAAACCTCAACCTGTCACAGTTATGTCTGCGAAAGAATCCCCATCCACCGAAACCAGTGATATCGGTTTTGAGGTTATCACCAACGCCGAAGAATACAGTGGCTTGCGGGTGCCACCGCTAAAGGTCAATATCTCTGGCAGCGATGTTGGATTCTTTGCGCTCGAACTGCCAGAAACAGTCGATGCGGTCGAGGGCGAGACAGTACTCACTTACGACCTGGCATTGGGCGGCCAGCCGTCAGTAGATGTCACCATTGTTCCCAGTGTGGACGAGGGCTTGAGCGTTGAACCCGCGAGCCTGACGTATACACCGTTTGATTGGGATACCCCCCAACTTCTAACCATCACGGTGTTGGACAACAATCGTGTTGAAACGCCTTTCAGCCCGACGCTGTCGTTTGCCGTCGAAACCGCTGATCCGTTTTACGGTGACCAGAGCATTGACCCGGTGACGTTCAACGTAATGGGCGACGAACCGCTTGCCCTGCTGGTTGATGATCCGGACGACATTGACTCAGTCTCCGAAAACGGAGCAACGACAACCCTGGAAGTAGGTTTGAACAAACCGCCTGCCGCCGAAACCACCTTTCAGTTGCAGACGGATGACCAACTGGTCTTCGTGCGGGACGTTGACCCGCTAAACGGCGCTGAAGTCGTGGGCGATCCGAACCAGCTTACGCTCACATTCACACCAGAAAACTGGGATGTGTTCCAGACCGTTGCTGTCACGGCAGTGGATGACATGACGCCAGAGGATGGGGAACACACCGGGCAGATAAGCTATGCGAGTCTCGGTGATGAACCCATCCCGCGCACTGACTTGGTTCGCGTCACTATCGAGGACAACGACCAGGCCGGTGTTCGCATCTCCACCACCGAGATCGACATCAGCGAACGGCGGGGCACAGACTACACGTTGGTTCTGGCCCAACAACCGGCAGCGCATGTGGTCGTGACCCTCGCGTTTGACGCTGCTGAAATCTCGGTTGAGCCGCGTGTGCTCTGGTTTTCGCCAGACAACTGGGCGGAACCGCAGACCGTCGAAATCACGCCTGTCGATGATGACGTGATTGACGGTGACTACGTGGGCAGCATTTCGCACAGCGTTCAAGGGGTGGAATTCGGCGAAGTTGCGGCCACCATCGAAGTGCCCTTCATTCGCCAAATCGTGCGCGCGGTCACGTTTGTCCCGGAACCAGAATATTCCGCTGTTATGGTGGATGATGTATTCGTCACAGTCCGGGACAATGATAATCCGGCTGGAATCGATGTGCTGGTGGCGGATGACCTGCGCGTGTTCGAAGGCGAAACTGGTGCCGCAGAGATCGTACTGGCCAGCGAACCACAGGGCACGGTGACGGTCAGCCTGGAACAGAATGAGCAACTGGCGACAGAACCTCCAATCGTCACTTTCACTGCCAGCAATTGGGATGTGCCCCAGACTATCGCCCTCATCCCGGTTGATGACGATGTGGAAGAAGGCGACCACACCAGCCCCCTAGCGGCTGCGGTAGCTGACACAGCAGACCCTGCCTACGAAGGAATCACCTCGGGGGATCCACTGTCGGTGACCATCGCGGACAACGACATCGCTGGTTTCGTGCAGACCCAGACCCGGTTAACGGCCAATGAAGGCGTTGACATCCTTGACATCGAACCTGGGATCTTGTCCACCTACGAATTGGTGCTAACCAGTCCACCTGGCGAAAATGTCCAGATCGCTCTCGCCAGCGCCGACGACCAGGTCGAAATTAGTCCCCTATTCTTGACGTTTAATGCCAACAACTGGTCTATCCCACAGGTGATCACGGTCGGTGCTGCCGACGATGAACTCATCGAAGATCGTGTTCATGCTGGTGTCGTAACACACACGGTCACGACTCGTGATGAACGGTACCAGGCAGTCGCGCCGGAAGACGTGGTCGTTTACATCACCGATAACGATTTTGCCGGTCTGGATATCCTTTCTGGCAGTATCAACGATCCCGATACAACTGCTTTGAAGGAAAGCGATGCCGGTGATGAAGGCGACTACCGGGACTACCAGATCAGCCTGACGGCGCAACCGACTGCTGACGTCACCGTTACTTTGAACGCGAATACCGACCAGTTTGGCGTTAGCCCCTTGACCCTCGTCTTCACCCCGGATGATTGGGACGACAAGCAAGATATTGTGCTGATGCCTATGGCGGATAACCTGATCGAAAGCGACGAGCCCTACCTTAGCTTAATTACCTACACTGTCACCAGCGCTGATCCAAACTTCAATGACCTCACGGCTCCCTATACCATCGTGTGGTTGGCCGATGATGATGAGCATGATCTGCACGGTGAGTTCAACTGGCAGGACGTCCCCTCGCATCTGGTCGCTGTGTTGCTAATAGGCTTCATGGTGTACATCGCTTCTCTGTTGCACAGAGGGAAACGTCGGCCAGCGCTGCTATGGGGATTGCCCACCCTGCTGGTACTCATCTGGTATGCATTGGGTGGGGCAGACAACGTGCCCGTACCCGAAACACCGGAATTCCAGGGCTTCAACCTGGCGCTGACGGGTGTCATCATCGCCGCGACCTGGCAAATGTCCGGTTATACGATGGCGATGTACCTGGCTGGCATTCGCGGGATTCCCGAAGAACTGCGCGAAGCAGCCCGCGTAGACGGCTGTAACGAATGGCAAGTCTACATGCGCATCGTGTTGCCCATGCTGCGTCCAATTACGTTGAGTGCCGCAATTGTGCTGGGGCACATTTCGCTGAAGATCTTTGACCTGATTTTTGCGATGGCGGGCTACGATCACCTGCCGACCAGCGTGCCCGGTATCCACATTTACGTCAAAGCCTTCCGGACCAACAATTGGGCTGTTGGTGGCGCGATGGCAATCGTTCTGCTGGTTTTGGTTGCGTCGGTGATCATCCCCTATCTGATCACATCACTCCGCTCCGAGCACGAACTGTAGAGGTGTCGAAATGAATTTAATCATTGCCTGGATCATCTTTGGGACACTCGTCGGCAGCGTGGGCACCTACCTACTGTACGACGAACGCAAACGCAATGCAGAACAGGGCGCGCTGCTGGGAGCAGCAGTCGGCGCTGTTGGCAACCTGGTGTTGCTAGTACCGTTGTGGGTTTATACCTTCATGCGCGGAGAAGGCGAAGGTGATCAACCCGTCATCGGTCGCGATCCAATCCAACCCCGCCATTTCATCCGCGTCGCGCTGTATGCATTTCTCATTCTCATGATGATCGTCTATTTGCTGCCGGTCTACACCGTGCTGATGACCAGCCTCAAGCCCCGTGCCGAAGCCGATGATCTCGACACCGTGTGGAACCTGCCGAGTGAAATCGAGTGGGATGACCTCGAAATAGGCAGTTTTTCGATCCGGATGCCAGTTGGGTATGCGACGGCGCTGGAAGAGTTTGGCCCCCAGCTAAAAAACAGCCTGCTCCTCACGGTGACGGCGACTATCCTGTCGGCATTGATGGGATCACTCAATGGCTATGTGCTGGCCAAGTGGAAAATCCCTGGAGCCAACGTGCTCTTCCCGCTGATGTTGTTTGGGATGTTCATCCCATACCAGAGCATTCTGATCCCGCTGTTCCAGTTTCTCAATGACGTAAACCTGGGTGGGACCCTATACGGGTTGATCATGGCACATGTAGTGTATGGCTTGCCGATCACGACGCTTATCTTCCGCAACTACTACGCGGAAGTGCCGACCGAGATGCTCGAAGCCGGTGCGATTGATGGGGCCGGGTTTTTTGGAATCTACCGGCGGATCGTTTTCCCGCTGTCGCTGCCGGGCTTTGTGGTCGTCATCATCTGGCAGTTCACGCAAATCTGGAACGAGTTTCTGTTTGCCGTTACGATCTCCAACGAAGACTCCAAGCCAATCACCGTTGGCTTGGCGGAACTGTCTGGCGGTGAGGCGGTGAACTGGACGCTGCCGATGGCGGGCGCCATCCTGGCTGCGCTGCCGACGCTGCTGGTCTATATCGTTTTGGGCCGCTACTTTATCCGGGGGTTGCTGGCCGGTTCGGTCAAGGGCTAAGCTGGGCTACCAACCGCACAAACCGCACGTACATCAAAACGCCGCGACCACCGCTGAATGGTGGATCGCGGCGCTGTTTTGCAGGGGCAGCCAAGTGTGCTTTCAGAACTCGCTAAGCAGCTAATTTTTCTTTTTGCGGGATTTGCGTTTCTTGGCGGGTTTCTTGGCTTTTTCCGCCAACAGCCCCAGCGCCTGCTCCAGCGTGAACTCGTCCAGATCGGTACCTTTGGGAACGGAAGCGTTGACCTTGGAATGTTTGACATAGGGTCCGTAAGGCCCGTTGTAGATGGCGACGAGACCTCCGTCGGGGTGTTCACCCAATTCACGCACGATCTCCGAGCCGCGACGACGGGTCTTTTCCTGCGCCAGCAAATCTAGCGCACGGTCCAGGCCCACGCTGAGCACATCGTCATCTTTGGTCAGCGAGCGGTAATCGCCGTCATGCCGGACGAACGGACCAAAACGCCCCACACCGGCTTCGATGTCCTTGCCTGTTTCTGGGTGTTGGCCCAACAGGCGCGGCAGTGCCAACAGCGCGATCGCGTCGTCCAGCGTGATACTCTCCGGCGTCATGTTTTTGAGCAAGGATGCGCGCTGCGGCTTCTGACCATTGTCCCCGTTTTCGCCCAGCTGCACATACGGGCCATAGCGACCGGTCAGCACAAAGACCGGTTCGCCGGTTTCCGGATGATAACCAAGCGGGGTTGGCCCTTGTTCCTTCTGACGTAGGAGGCGTTCAGCTTCTTCAATGACCAGGTCGGCAGGCGGCAGCGAATCTGGCAGCGACACACGGATGGTCTCGCCGTTACTGTCCTGCTCGAGATAAGGACCATAGCGCCCTACACGCACTCGCGCCTGCAGGTCGTCCAGTTCCAGGGCGTGGATTGTGCGCGGGTCAATTTCCTGTTCTTTGCTCTTGACCTGTTGGTCCAGCCCCTGGTCACCGAGATAAAACGTCTGCAGGTAGGGCAACCCATCCGCATTTCCCTCGGCAATATCGTCCAGTACCTGCTCCATTTGCGCGGTGAAGCGGGTATCGACCAAATCCGGGAAATGCCGTTCCATCAGGTGATTGACGGCAAACGCGGTGAAGGTCGGCACCAACTGCTTGTTGGCTTTGACGACATAGCCTCGATCTTGAATGGTGCTGATGATGGTGGCGTAAGTGCTGGGGCGACCAATCCCTTCGCTCTCCAACGCTTTGACCAGCGTTGCCTCGGTGTAACGGGCCGGGGGTTTGGTGTCGTGCTTGACTGGTTCTAACTCGCGGCAGTCCACTACCTCGCCCACTGCGAGCGGTGGCAGAATCGTCTCCTGATCGTCGAGCGCGGCGGCTGGATCATCTGCGCCTTCGACATATGCCCGAAAGAAACCAGGGAAGATCACGCGCTTGCCGGATGCGCGGAACTCGGCATCTTCGACCTCGATAATCACTGTGCTCAGCCGCAGTAAAGCATCGGCCATTTGGGTCGCCATCGTGCGCTTCCAAATCAGGTCATAAAGCTGGTATTCGCGTCCTTCCAGGCCCAATTCGTCGGCGGTGGGCATTTCCTGGCCCGCGGGACGGATCGCTTCGTGGGCTTCCTGGGCCCCTTTAGACTTGGTTTGGTACTGGCGCGGCGCGGGGCTCAGGTAGTCCTGACCGTATTTGTCCGTAACCCGCTGGCGAATAGTCTCTAGCGCTTGCTGTGCCAGGTGTACCGAATCGGTACGCATGTAGGTAATCAGACCCTGCTCGTACAGGCGCTGGGCAACCTGCATCGTCTGGCGGGATGACATCCCCAGCTTGCGGTTGGCTTCCTGTTGTAAGGTCGAGGTAGTGAAAGGCGGCGCGGGCGACCGGGTCTGATCGCGTTCGTTGACATCCTTAACGCGCCATTCGCCGTCTTCCAGGCGTTCGACCAGCGCGTGGGCTTCCGCTTCGGTGAGCAGGACAACCGTTTTGCCTTCGGGAATGCGCCCGGTGGTTTCGTCGAAGTCCTTGCCGGTGGCCAGCCGCACGCCACCGAGTGTGATCAACTGCGCGGTGAACAATTCGTCATGCGCTTCGAGCGTGGCCTTGAGGTCCCAGTACGAGCCTGATCGGAAGCGGCGGCGTTCCTGTTCGCGCAGCACCAGTAGCCGCACTGCCGCCGACTGCACGCGCCCGGCAGACAACCCTGGCGAAACCTTCTTCCACAACAGCGGCGAGACCGTGTAGCCGACCAAGCGGTCAAGGACGCGGCGCGTTTCCTGCGCTTCGACCAACCGGTCATTGATGGCACGGCAGTTTTCCAGTGCTTCCTGGATCGCGTCTTCGGTGATCTCGTGGAACACCATACGGCGCACAGGCACCTTCGGTTTGAGCACCTGTGTCAAATGCCAGGCGATGCTTTCACCTTCGCGGTCCTCGTCAGTGGCCAGCAATAGTTCATCAGCCTCTTTGAGCGCCGCTGTCAGCTCTTTGACGACCTTCTTCTTTTCTTTGGGGATGACGTACAGTGGTTCGAAATCGGCGTCGACATTCACGCCCAGGCGCGACCACTCTTCCGCCTTGACTCTGGCCGGAATCTCGCTGGCCGAGGCTGGCAGGTCGCGGATGTGGCCCATGCTGGCTTCAACCTGGTATTCGCTGGGCAAAAACCGTCCAATTGTGCGTGCTTTCGTCGGAGATTCAACAATAACCAGTTTCGTCACAAATCCCACCTATCAAATCTACATCCGTGCGGAAACCTTGCGAAGGGTACCACTATGCCACCCACCTGACAAGTGCGTTTTGCACCAAGACAAGGACTCCTGTAGCTGATTGCCAGGAGTCCAAGTTCCTGAGTCTATAACACAGGCTACGCAATTTAGCCAAGTTCTTGTTCCCGAATATCAGCTAACTTGACGCGAAACGTTCGTATCTGGTATGGGGTCAGGTTAAACCGCAAGGTATCGCGCATCACGTCCACTGGTCCAAGCGGTTCTTCCAACAGATTGATTTCTTCAGCAGACGTAATACTAGTAGCGAACACCAGCGAGGCCGCCGCTCGCCCGCCATGCGCCTCATACACGCGCACAATCAGTGCCTCGTCGTCTTCCGCCTTCTTAAGGGTATCGACCAGAACACCGGGTGTGGGGCAGCTCACCAGCCCGAACGCCACCGGCAGCCACGTCCCGCCGCCCTGCAGCGGCTGCACCAGCAGCGGATGGTTCAAACGGCGCGCTTGCGCTACAACGCCAGTGCGCCAGTCACCGCCGTGCGGATACAGGCTGTAGGTAAAGGCGTGATGCCCCTCGTCCGCCTGAGGATCGGGATACACCGGCGCGCGCAACAGGCTGAGGGTCAGTACATTGTCGCGCGCGCTGTAGCCATACTTGCAGTCGTTGAGCAGCGCGACCCCGTATCCATGCTCGGACATATCGGCCCAGTTCTGCGCCGGGACTTCGTGGCGTGCCACGTCCCAGGAGGTGTTTTGGTGGGTGGGCCGGTCCACCATGCCGAACTGCACTTCATAGGCGGCCTGCATCGCGTGGATCGCCAGCGGGAAATGCGCCCGCAGCAGGATGTGCTGCTCGTGCCAGTCTACGTCTGTCTCGAACTGCAACGTGCGCTCGCCTGCCAACAAACTGATGCGCTGCGTGATGCGCGAGCGATTGAAGGTGTAGGTCACTTCGAGCGTGGCACGCAGCGGCCCGGACTCGACCAGTCGCACCGCTTCCGGTTCCAGCCGCCAGCCCTGGTCCTGCACATACACCTCGACTTCCCATGCATCCCAATGGTGGGGTCGGTCGACATAAGCCCACAACTGGTTGCCAATTTCGCCAGGAGCAAAAACGTCGCGGAAGTGCTCCAAATCGTACAGCCGGACCAGTTGGCCGCGTTCGTCGAATTCGGCGCGCAGCAGGCCGTTTTCGAGGCGCGTAGGGGTGGCGGTGATAGGAAACGCGATGGGCGGGAGATGCGGAGGAGCCACCGGCTGTTCCGCCGGGCGCACAGCATAAGCTACGTAGCCATACGCGGGGACGTGGTCCGGCAGCAGCAGCGCGCGCCGCGCATACTCATCCACCCACTGGAAAGGCTGCGGGTTGCCGGCCGGGCCAATGATCTCGACAGCGCCGTCACCATCCAACGACACTTCGACCGGGCCGCCCAGTGCGGTGCCCAGCGTGTTGAACACGGCAAAGCCCTGCATATCGGCGTCCCACCGGATGTGTTCTGCGATGGCGACGAGCGCGTCGTCCAGCGCCGCCGAAGCCAGTCGCAACGCCTGCGCATAGTCCCGTTCCGCATCTTCGTACACCTGGCCGATGCTGCTGCCGGGTAAAATGTCGTGGAACTGGTTGAGCAGCACGATCTGCCAGGCGGTGTTCAGTTCGGTCTGAGGATAATCCCGACCCAGCAGCAAGGCAATAGACGCCAGAGCCTCTGCGCTGTGCAGCAGGGCTTCGCTCTTGCGGTTGTGGCGCTTGGTGCGGGCCTGGCTGGTATAGGTGCCGCGATGCATTTCGAAGTATAGCTCGCCGACCCAGCGCGGTAGATCGTCGGGGATGGTGTTTTCCATCGCGTGGAAGAATGCTTCTGCGGTGCTGTGCTTGATCTGTGGCAGTCCGGGCAGATCGTGTTGGCGCGCGCCGCGTTCGAGCATATCGCGGTTGGGGCCGCCCCCGCCATCGCCCAACCCGTAGGCCGTCGCCAGGTGGTGATTGGCGTCTTTCTGGCGATAGGTGTTCCAGCTACCGATCATCTCTTCTGGCAGCAGATTGGCGTGATAGGCGGTGCGCCCCGGCAGCCGGGATAGCATATCTGGCGTGGTGGCTAGGTGGGTTAGTACGCGCGTGCCGTCCAACCCTTCCCACCAGAAGGTGTCGTAAGGGTGGCGGTTGTACTGGTTCCAACTGAGCTTGGAAGTGAAGAAGTAGCGAATGCCAGCGAGCGCCATGATCTGCGGCAGCGCGCCACAATAGCCAAATACGTCCGGCAGCCACAACACTTCGGGCCGTACGCCGAGTTCACGCTGGAAGTAGCGCATACCATACAGGAACTGCCGCACCAGCGCTTCACCACTGGGCAGGTTAGTGTCCGGTTCGACCCACGTCGCACCGGTTGCATTCCAACGCCCTTCCGCGATCTGGGCCTTGATGCGATCAAATAGCTCCGGTGCATCTTCGGCCACCATCTGGTACAGGTGGGGCTGACTCTGGGTGAAGGTGAACTCCGGGTACTGGTCCATCAGCGCCAGCGCGGTCGCAAAGGTGCGGATCGCCTTACCGCGCGTGATGTGCAGCGGCCATAGCCATGCCACGTCGATGTGGGCGTGTCCCAGCGCGTGGATCACGGGGCGGGGGGCGACACCCCCCGACAGCGCGGGTTTGTCGAATACCCGCTCGCGCAGCACGGCCCGCGCCTCGACCACGCTCGCGCGGAAGGCGTCGTCCGGTGGGTTCAGCCAGTTGACCGCGCCGAAAGCGGCATCCAACGCCCGCACATACGCGCCGCGCTCTGGAGCCGAATCCGGCAGTTCGGCGATAGTATCCAACAGCACCGCCGCATCCCAGTACAGCGCTTCCACGTCCCGGTCGATCCAGACCAGTTCGGCGAATTTGAAATACACGCGGTGCTCACCGGGATGAACCAGGCCCGCTGAAACGTCCAGCGTGACGGTCAGCGTTTGTCCCGCTGGTGCATCTTCCGCCAGCAGTATCTCGTGATGGATCAGGTTAAGCGCCTGGGGTGGGGATTCCAGCCCGATCACCGCCACCAGCGCTTCAGGTGGGCTGAAGATACGCGCGTCGGGTTCCTCTGGCAGCGCCCCCAGTTCGAGGTGCAGCGCCGCCGGTTTTCCGGCAAACGAGTCCGGGAGCGTAATCGTATGGGTTAGCCACGCGAAGGTCAGGCGCGCTCCCCACAGTTCGCCCGGCGTCAGGTCCCGCCACCGCGCGTCATCTACCGGTGGCTGCGGCGTCCCGAAGGGCAGGTGATCGCAGATTTTCCAGTCCGTGAGGGGGATGGCATCACGGTAGATATGAGTGCGCAGCGTTTGGTTAAGGTGGGTGATTTTCTCAATGACCAGGGGCATCTAAGCGTCTCCACTAGCTGCTGGCGGGGGCAGTTCCAGCATCCCGTCGATTTCTTGCAGTACAACCTCGCCTGGCGTCAGGTTGAAAACGAGATGTGCGTCATGGGGCACAATCACCGTGAAATCCACGCGCGTGAGCTTGCCTACGACCGGCTTGCGTTTGGCCACGATGTAAATCCCGGCGGCGTCCTGCTCCGCGACCAGTTCCAGCCCAAAAGCGTGCAGCACGCTCGATTCGACGGAGACGGTGTGTGCATCAGTGCGGCAGACCATCACGCGGCACTGGGTGGCACGTACATACACCGTCACCGGTCCATCGACGCTGAATACCTGGACCTGTGTTTTGGGCGTGGCCTTGGGCACGGCTTCCATCGCCATTCCCATCGCGGTATCAACGGCGGAGCGGCGACCCACGCGCCACATCAGGCGCATCACCCAGCGCCGCCCATCGCGTAACAACCAGTTGGACATTCGGCGTCTCATCGATCCCATTCCTGTGCTGCTAACCAGTCCGACACCGCGCTGGCGACGACCTGCGCTTTTTCTAGCGGGAACATATGCCCGGCACCATCGACCACGACCAGCGTTGCGTTGGGGATGTTTTCGGCCAGATAGGTGCTGAACTTCAGCTTGACCATCCGGTCCTCTGTTGCGCCCAACACCAGCACTGGTGTGGTGATCAACCCCAACGACTCGCGCACATCAAATGCCTGGCACGCCAGATAATCCCGCCGCAGCACCTTGGGCGGCACCGCTAACAGACGCTGGCGTCCCAGCGTTTTGACGTCTGTCGGCGCGTCTGCGCTCCACGCCCATTCCGCGATCCAATCCACTGTTCCTTCGGGATCGTCGAGGATGCGCTGCGGCAGCGTTGGCTCTACCGGCAGCTTGCTGCCTGTCCCGACCAGGACTAATCCAGCAGCACGTGCTGGCAAGAAAATGCCGATCTGCTGGGCAATCGCGCCGCCCATACTGTGCCCGACAATCACCGCGCGTTCGATGTTTAGCCCGTCCAGCAGCGTGCATACCGACCGGGCGTATTCGAGCGTATCATCGAAACCCGGCCCAGCAGAGCGCCCATGACCGGGCAGGTCCAGCGCAATCACGCGCGCCTGGGGCAACCGTCGCAGCTCAGGCGGCCAATCCAGGTGCGACCCGCCTGCCCCATGCACCAGAACGATGGGCGGATAGGGGGAGTTTTCGTGCGACCTTTCTGTAAAAAACAACCCGTTGATGGTTGGCATCCGTTTTGCTTCCTAGATTTCAAGAACCGCCATGGCCGTGTCAGGAGATGTATTGACGTCTGACCATTTTCAGGCAAAAATGCTTACAACGCCAAGTCTACCGTCAAGTGCCCTCTCGCCGCCAACTGGTTCCTTGACGCTGATCGCCGGGCTAGCTATACTTTTGCCAGCCTTAAGACAACAATCATGATGTGAGGAAACAGGCATGTCGGAGAAAGCTACAAACGAAATCAGCCCGGAACTGCTGGAGATTTTGCGGTGCCCAGAAGCGGTCCACTTCACCGACAAGGGCGACGATCCGGGCCGCCTGGAAATGGTACATGGCTGCTGGCTGGTGTGTGAGGATTCGGGCAATAAATACCCGGTCCGCGATGGCATTCCGGTTATGTTGGTCGAAGTGGGCCAAAAGTACCGGGAGGTTGCGGTAGCTGACCTGCCCGTCCCGCCCCCTAACGAAGACTGACGCCGCGCCAGCACGACCAGGCATTCGCGCCCCATTAACCAAGCCCGGCACCCTGACCGGGCGTTTTTTATTGGTCAAGCACAGCCATACAATATATACTGCATATATCTCGTATCTATCCACTGTCTGTTGGGATGGTCGGTCTTATGAATCAGAAACCACTTACTGCACATCAAGTACCAATTCACGGCAGTCACAACCTGCCGGTCCAGGTACCCGATACGCTGTTCGGGCGCGACTCCGACCTGGCAGCGATTCACCTCTCACTCAAAGCCGGGACATCGGTACTGCTGCACGGTCCAGATGGCGTCGGGAAAACGACGCTCGCGGCAGCGCTGGCCAACGGTTACGCCGAACTGCCAGGGGGGGTGCTGTGGTTTGAGGGGCACAATGATGCGCTGCCCGCGCTACTCAACCGGTTTCTGCGTGCTTATGCAAATCCTACCTTGACGCGCCGCAGCAGCCTGGATGAATTAACCGGGATCGTGCGTAGTATCCTGCAAGAGCACCGGCCGCTGGTGGTGTTGGATGGCCAGGTGAACAGCGATGCGGTTCGCGAGTTTGTGCGCGAATGCACGCCCGGAGTGCCGGTGATATTGACGCACACCGGATTGCTGCCGGGCCCGTGGACGCCGTTTGGCGTGTCGCTCTTGGAAACTGAAGACGCCCAGACGATGCTGATCGAGCAGGCTGGTGAGGGGGGAGATTTTGACCTCAGTTCCTTCGCACGGCTGGCTGAAGCCGTCGACGGCAATCCTCTGGCGATTCACGTTGCGGGCAGTCTACTGGCCACGGGCACTGTGACGGCAGAACAATTTCTGGCCAAAATACCGGACACTCCCGACGGTAAGGTCAACCAGCTCATGAGCGCGCTAACTGCCGCATACCGGCTGCTCCCGGGCAAGCTGCAAGGGCTGGCGCTGTTGTTGGGGGCGTCGTTTGGTCCTGGCGGCAGCGAAGAACTACTCTCAGACGTCAGCGGTGCACCGGTGCCTGTTATCCAGGCCGCAATGCGCCAGTTGGTTGTGCGCGGGCTGGCGATTGAACGCAGCGTGTACGACCAACCCTATTTCGTGATGCACAACCGCGTCAAAGCCTTCGCCCAGACGTTTTTGCGCGGCAAAAACCAGTTCGACGCCATGCGCACGCGTCACTGGAACGGACTGCTGGCGTATGTGCAGCGCCACACGGCCACTGACAATCCGGCCCACCAGTCCGCGCTGGTGGCTGAAGCAGACACCGTCCTGACCGCAGCCCTGGATGATGCCGGGAGCGACCAGCTTATGGCGCTCGTTGAACTATTGCAAACCGGCCCGGCACAGGATTTTGCGCAAACTTACGGTTTCCAGCAGGAATTCGCGTGGTTGGCGGACCTGGTCGAACAGCCGGAAGCAGCAGAAACCGGAGTCCTGGGTACGCTGGCGCTTGAAGAGGCAGCGACTCCGGTTGTCAGCCCGGCGTTGGAAGCGCTGCTTGAGGATGAGCCGGAACCATCGCCCGAACTTGCTCCTGCTGAACCCGCTTCTGCCGAGCCGGAGCCGGTGCTCCCGGTGCCGGAACCTCCAACCACAGCGCAGGAAGCGCAGCCACTGGCTGAGAAATTGCTCGAAATGGATATGGACAGTGTCCACGCTGCACCGGATGAACCTGTGCCGCCTGCCGAGCCGGATGAGGCGGACGAGCCGGAAATGCCCGATATCATCGCAGAATTGCAGGAACAGGATACGGTGGCCGCCGAAGCGATTTTCGCGCTGGCCGAAGATGACGTGCTGGATGAAATGCCGCCAGCACGCCCGTTGGAAGCCGCTGCCGCGATGGTGCCTACACCGACCGGTGTTGAAGATGCACAACCCACACCGGTCAGCCCTGCTGCTCCGATTACCCCTGTGCTGCCGGAAACGTCGCTGGACACCATCGACTTCCTACAACAGTTTGTCGACCAGACTTTCGACCAGGGTGCCACTACCGAAACGATCACGCATTATACCGAAGCGCTGGCTACCTACAAAGCGGACGGCAACGTCGAGGACGAACTGGCGGCGCTCGAAGCCCTGGCCGCGCTCAACCTGGAAGCCGCCAATTACGACGAGGTGTTGGACTACGTTGACCAGGGCATGGCGCTGGCCCAGGAAGCCCACAATCCGCAGCGTGAAGGACATTTATTGGTGGTGTTGGGGGATTTGCAGGCGTCGCTGGGTCGTTACGACGGCGCGCAAGCCGCTTATGCCGAAGCCGTAAGTGCTTTCCAGCCGCTGGATGCCTGGCTCGATATGGGCGTAACGCTGAACAAACTCGGTGATCTCTATCTGAACCAGGGACAACCCCAGGACGCGCAAGCAGTACTCGAACAGGCGCTGCCCGTGCTGGAACGTATCGATCACCGTGCACACCGGCGGGTGACGCTGGAACTGCTGGGCGATACCCATACTGAGCTAATGAATGTGGACATTGCTGCCGACTATTATCGCCAGGCGCTGACATTGGCTCAGGAATTGGATGACCAGGAAGAAGTCTACGACCAGTTGTACAAGCTGGGTATGCTGCAAGAAGGACAGGGCCAGCTTGACCGGGCACTAACGCTGTACCGCCAGGCGCTGCACGTTGCGTTCCAGATCGACGCACCCGGCCTGACCGGGGATGCGCTGCTGGCGCTGGGGCGGTTGCTGGTCAACGATACGGCGCAGCTCAACCGGGTTGTGCAGTTGCTGGATGGGGCCAGCGAACGACTGCCCGGCGATCCCGATGTCCAGCGGTTACTCAAGCGCGCGAAAACTCGCCAACAGCGACTGACCGCGGCAGGTGTTGTGTTAGCGCCTGCTGAAAGCGGTCTGCAAGACTATGCCGTTGAGGTGGACATCGAGGCAGTCTAGGTTGAGTTCGCGCTGCTAGCCACTCAATAGACCGGAACCGATGGATCGACTTCGCGCGACCAGGCATCGATCCCCCCGATCATATTGATCAGGTTGTCCAAACCGACCTGCCGCAACTGGTTAACCAAAGCCGCGCTGCGAATACCGTGATGGCAAAAAACAACCACCGGGCGTTCGCGAGGAATTTCTTGCCAACGGGTGTGAATCTGGCTCAGCGGCAGGTGGTGTGCCCCTTTGATATGACATATTGCCAGTTCTTGCGGTTCGCGGATATCCAGCAAAACCACGTTTCCTCCTGCATCTAACCGCTGTTTGACGTCCTGCACGGTCCAGTTAGTCAATTTTCCCGATCCTTGCCTGTGTTGCTTCATTGCGGTGTTTTGTCCGCAGTAGAAGCCCCAGGTTTTAGGCCGCAAAACGCCTCGTAGTCAATCGTACCCGTGACGGTTGGGGAGTCACCACACGCCGGGCAATCTGGGCGTTTGGGCAGCGTAATCCGGTCAACCATCATATCCAGCGCATCATACAACAGCAGTTGGCCTACCAGCGGCAGGCCAATCCCCACGATCAGCTTGATCACCTCTGTGGCCTGGATGGTGCCGATGGTACCCGGCAGCACGCCCAGTACCCCGGCTTCTGCCGCAGTGGGCACCATGCCCGGCGGCGGAGGTTCGGGCAGCAGGCAGCGGTAACACGGTCCCTCTGGTAGCCCCAACACGCTGACCTGGCCCTCGAACTGGTAAATGCTGCCATACACCAGCGGCTTGCCTAGCAGTACTGCCGCGTCGCTAAGCAGGTAGCGCGTGGGGAAGTTGTCCGTGCCATCCACGAAAATGTCGTAATTGGCCAGGATATCGAGCGCGTTCTTACTGTTCAGCGGCGTGTAGTGTGGTTCCAGCGTGATGTGCGAATTCAGGTCGGCCAGCCGTCGCGCCGCTGACTCGGGCTTGGGTATACCCAGTGCGCTCTCGCCATGCACGATCTGGCGCTGGAGATTAGTGGTATCCACCACGTCGAAGTCCACCAGCCCGATACGGCCTACACCTGCTGCCGCGAGATACATCGAGATCGGGCTGCCCAGGCCACCGGTGCCGACGATCACGACGCTGGCGGCTTTGAGCTTGCGTTGCCCGTCCTCGCCCCAGTCTGGCAGGCTGAAATGGCGGGCGTAGCGGGTGCGCTCCGCTTCTGAAAATGAGGATGAAGTAGAGTCTGGTGTGGTGTTCATGCCGTTGATCATACAACAACAGCGGGCCGCAGCCCACTGTCGAAGGGTATCAGGTTGGAAGGGTTCAGGCAGTCGTTCGGCGCTAACTCCCGAACGTGCGCCCGGCACCAAAGATGCGCCCACTGAGTTTGAACCCTGCCTGCTCTAATCGGTCTGAGAAGGAAGGACGGAACCCGGTCGGGTTAAGCGTGCCGCCTCCCATATGGCTCGGTCCAGCCCCTTGATGATCGGGCGTCTGGTACATAAAGATGTCCTGCAGCGTCACCCGCTCACCTTCCATGCCTTGTAGTTCGGTGATCTGGATGATCTTGCGGCTGCCGTCCTTAAGGCGGCTCTGCTGCACAATCAGGTTAACCGCGCTGGCAATCTGTCGCCGGATGATCATCACCGGCAGGTCCATCCCGGCCATTAGCGCCAGCGTTTCCAAACGCGAAACACAGTCGCGAGGGCTGTTGGAGTGTACGGTAGTCAGCGAACCATCGTGCCCGGTGTTCATGGCCTGGAGCATGTCCAGCGCTTCACCCGAACGACACTCACCGACGACGACCCGGTCCGGACGCATACGCAGGCTGCCCTTGACCAGATCGCGGATGATGAGTTGGCCCTTTTCTGTGCCGGGAATGGGCGGGCAGGTCTCCAGCCGGACAACGTGGCGCTGGCTCAGTTGAAGTTCTGCTGAGTCCTCAATGGTGACAATACGTTCATCTTCCGGAATAAATGATGACAGCACATTCAACAGCGTGGTTTTACCCGACCCCGTACCCCCAGAGACCACGATGTTCAAGCGTGCAACCACGCACGCCTGCAGAAACTCCGCGACTTCTTGGGTGAATGATCCCCATTCGATCAACTGCTCGACGGTAAGCCGGTTTTCGGGGAACTTACGAATGGTGATCGTAGTGCCCTCCAACGCGGAAGGCGGCATGATGACATGGACACGCGAGCCGTCTGGCAAACGGGCATCGACCATCGGATTGCTGCGGCTGAGATCGCGCTGCAAGGGGCGGACGATACGTTGGGCCGTCCACTGGACATGCTCTTCGTCGTCGAAGCCGTATTCGGTTTCGAGCAGCTTACCCTTGTATTCGGCGAAAATAAGGTCTGGTCCGTTGACCATAATCTCCGAATAGCCTTTGTCGCGCACCAACGGCTCGATAGCGCCGAATCCGATCAGGTCATTGATAAGCGCTTCCTCCAGTTCGGCATATTCGGCCTGGGAGAGTTGTACCCCGGCGCGTTCCAGCACCACCCGCAGCCGGTCGCGCACAACCTGGCGATGCTGCGGGTCGGCGCTGTCCATGGAGTCGAATTCATCCGGGTTAGCCAACAGTTTGGTGCGCAACTGTTTGCGCAGGGCCGCGACGCGCGGCGAGGTCCGTTTCTTTTCCGCCGAGCCAGTTTCGGGTTCGGCCAGAAACGACGGCTTTTCTGCTGGAGCAGGGGCGGGCGGCGCGAGATCGGCAGGCGGACTGGGTTGTGAGTTCTCGGTGGCGGGCACAGTACGGTTCAAACGGGACAGTCGTGAACCCATGATGATTATCCTATGGTCAAATTGTAAAGATAGCGTTGAGATAGAAAGCACTCGACGTATTTTAGTGTAAGGCTTCTTCGATATTCGCACAAGCGTCTTCATGAAATTTTCATGTGCAACACACAATAGCAACCCCTAGTTTTTTTGCACGTAAATATTTAAGATAAGTGCGTGCATGCCCCCAAAGTCTGGGGCCGCTGTGTGGGACGTTACGTGGTATGATTTGATTGTTATAAAGGGAAAATCTATGTTTCAACATAGCAGACGAGGAACGTTTGTTTGGCTGGTGATAGTTGGGACGGCGTTGTTGCTTGCGTTGATCGCGGGCGGGCTGTCGCCGCTGTTGATCGCGAGTCTGGTGGCTGCTTACCTGGCTTTGTTATTCCTGTTTTCACGCAACGTCCAGCTTGAGTCCGTGGTGGAAGCGCTGCCCAACTTGGCCACGTCAGTACGACGTCCTAAACCGACCGAAGTAGCTCGCGAAGCAACTGCCCGCGCGCGTAGCGATCCAGACTATGATGGATTGATCACGCTGCTGGATATTGGGTTGGTGGTGGATGAACAGCGCCCGGATGGATTGTCGCTGCGTCGGGGCCGATTTATCTCCCTGGATGATGAGGGGATTCGGCCTTTCGCGATCATCGACGTACCTGAGGTGCTCAACGAACAACTGGCCCATTTTCGGTTCGAAATCCGCGACGAAAACGGCAAGCAGCATTATGTCTACGAGATGGAGAAATGGCTTCAAGCTGGGCAAAACCACCTGCTACCGAATTATCGCTTCCCGGTGCGCAAAAACGCCAGTGAACTCGACTCCGGGGCGTGGACGGTGCGGGTGACGGTCGATGCGGGCTTATTGGGCGTGCATAACTTCAGCCTGTCACCCTCGCTGGCGGCGCGGCGGCGGATGTTGTCCTCCGATGGCGAAATCCGCGAGCGTGTGTGGCGGACGCCGGAAGATGACGAGTCACTGCCGCTCAGCCTGGAAGAACTGCTGCGCCAACAGAGCCGGGAACAACGCCAGAGTTGAATTGCCATGCAAGTCATCGTTTTTCTTGTGATCCTGGTTGTGTTCATTGCCTTTCTATTTAGCCTGTTTGCGGTTGCAGAGGGGCGCAACCGACGTGTACCTGGTTGGTCCCGGTCCATTGTCTCTACGCCAAAACTGACGCACGCTGCCCAGATCGCTATGCAACGCGCCGGGTATACGCCAGGTGAAGATTTTGTCCAGGCCACCGATCTGGGCTTGCTAGCCTATCGCAGTACAGACGAACCGCGGCTGGTGCGCTATGGTGATGTGCTGGTCGATACGCGCTACCTGCGCCCATTTGTCGAACTGTGGCTGCCACATGATGCGCGCGGTACGGTCCGGTTTGAGATTCTCGATGAGAAAGAGCGGCTGCGCTATGCTGACGAAGAGAAGTATGATCTGGTGCGCGGCAAAAACACGCTGCTGCCCAACACCTGGCTGCCGCTGGAAGGCAAAGCGCAGAATGGTCAGCGGTGGACGTTGCGTGTTCTGGCCAGCAGTACCCTACTCGCCAAGCATACGTTTGGGTGGCAAGGCGTTGGCGGCGGGCGCGTCCAGGAATTGGCCGATGATGATGGCGAACTCAGCCCAGAGTTGCTGTACGCCATCCAAAACCAATCGGGTCCCGGCATCAGCCTGTCGGAGTTGTTGAGCGACCAGGAAGACTGGTCATAAACTATTTGTTAGTATGTTGTTTTCTTGATTTGTCATCATCAGGGGAAAACCGAGGATACTTATGATTAGACAAGCCGATACTGAACCGCGCCGCCAGATCAACCTGACCCGGTGGCTTATCATCGTTGCAGTGGCGACCTTCGTGCTGTTTTTGTTGGCATTAGCACTAACCGGCGAAGTGTGGCGAGCTGTTGCGTTCGGAGTAGTGGCGTTTTTCGGGTTTTTAGTGGCACTGTCGGTGTATTTTTGGATCGCGCTGGTGGGTGGCACCGTGAGCCTGGTGTTCATCAGGCGTAACCCGGTGCCCTGGTCGCTGGGCGATGAAGCGCTGGAGGACCAGGTTCCTGAGCACGACATTGATCCGGGGTTAGAACTGCAAGCCGCCGGAATGTTAGTTTATCGCTTCGGGGAAGTGCGCCCCCACGTCTATTTCCGGCAGATTCCGCTGAGGAATGCGCGCGCCGTGCGTCCCTTTGTGGTGGCGCGCACTGGTGCCGCGCGTCCCTATCACTTTGAATTCACGCTGCAAAACGAGGTTGACCAGGTATTTTTACGGAAAGAAGTGTTGTTCTCTTTGCAGCCAACGCCCCAATTCGTAATGCCCGCCGAACGCCTGAATATTAGCGAAACTCACGATTTGGTTGGGCAAAGCTGGCAATTGCAGGTACGGTCTGGTGTTACGGTAATCACTGCGGTGCGCTTCACATTTGTCGAAGGCGCGCAGGCGGCGGCTGCTGCGGGCGAAACCGACGGGGAACCAACTCTCGCCTGGCAGCAGGAATGGCTGCCCCGGCTGTTGGATGAAACCGTGAAACAAGACGCGATGAAAGAAACACAAGAAATTGTTTGGGAGGGACTATGAGCAAATCCAGTTGGTGGGGAAGCAAAAACCAGGTGTCGAACCGGCTGCGTGTTGAAGTTGACCTGATGCGGGCAACTTTTGCCGATACGTTCCGGTTGATTGTGCCCAAGCGCGGGCTGTTGTACTGGGTTGGAGACGTGGAGATCAATCTGCGGGGCATTCCCCAGCGCGTGCACACCATCAAAATCCTCTACCCGGAGGAATATCCTAATCGCCCCGCAGAGGCTTACGTGCTGCACCCCAATGTCTACAGCGAAAAACACCAGTTTGAGGATGGCCAGTTGTGCCTTTTTAACCCCAAAGATGGTGTTGTGTACGGCTGGAATCCCAGCAAGTCCACCGCGGTGACGGTGGCGGGGTGGGCGATCCAGTGGTTATATGCGTATTACACCTGGCGGGCAACGGGGACCTGGCCCGGTATTGAGGAGCGGATGCCCCCGGTCAAGAACAGCAGAAGGAGACGCAGGTACTGATGGCTGAGCAATCGACGGACAACACGGCTCCGCGCATTGTGTTCGCACAGCGCGTTATCGACAAGATCGTGCGGGGGGCGCTGCTCTATCCTGACCCGGAAACCGGCGAATCCATGATCGGCCTGGTGGTGCCGCAAGTTGGCCACGCAGAGCCGGCGATCTATGTGTTGGACACCATCGCGCCCGCTGGCGATGCGGTGCGGACCTTCGGCATGTTTGAGCAGGGCGACGACTGGCAGGCGGACGTTTTCAACTGGCTACACAAAAACTGGGAAGTCTTCCGCGAGCTGCGCCGCTCATCCTATGGCAGCGCCCTGGCCGGGAAGTGGGACGTGCCGCTGATGTACGTGGGGGATTGGCACAAACAACCCGGGGATATGATCGATCCGTCCGGTGGTGATGAACAAACGGCGCGCCTGATCATTGCTGACGCCGACCACACCACCGAGAACGTTGTCGCGCCCATTGCCACCATGTACCCGCTGGTGGGCCAGGCCCCGGCTGCTGATGGCGCTGGTGAAGGCGATGGCACAGCATCTGCCCCGGATGCCGCAGCGGAATACATGCCGCCCGGCTTTCCGCACGAAGGTAACGAGCAGGTGATTATGGTCAAGCGTGAGGAGGAAGGCTGGCTCGTGCGCATCGACTTCTGGTTCATGGGTAAGAACGACCGCCGCTTCACGCGCGCCACGCCGGTAGTGTGGCCCGACGAACGCCTGCCCCAACTGCCTCCAGTGGCGTGGTACTTGCAGCACACCAAGCGCTTTAACCAGGAGTACAACCTGCTGATCGACGCCGGGTACCTGGTGAACATGGCCGAGTGGGATGCCGACGGCAAACCGCCGTATGAGATATGCTTTTCGCTCTACCGACCGGGCAGCTACCACGTCATTATCGTCGTGACCCCTGCCGAATATCCCAAGCGCCAACCGGCGGTCCGCGTGGCCCCATTGGTGCGAGGTGAAGAGAACGTGGATATGTTCGAGAAACTTTATGCTGCATCAGAGCCGGTGATGACCGCCCAACTACCCGATTGGCCCTGGGACTCCAAGCGGACGTTGCTCGAACTGGTGCTCCATGTTGAGGGTACGCTCAAGAAAGATAAGGACACTGCTTCATGAACTGGGACCGGATTGAGCGCTTGCTCGGCAAGGACGTGCTGAACTACCTGCACACCCAGACGGTGGGCATCATCGGGTTGGGATCGGGCGGCAGTTTTGTGGCCGTCAGCCTGGCCATGAGTGGCATTGGACGGTTTATCCTGGTGGATGATGACATCTTCGATGCGGCCAACGTCGTGCGCCATACCGCCGATCTGCGTGACGTGGGGCGTCCCAAAGTGGAAGCCGTTGCCGACCTTATCCGGCAGCGCAACGCTCGCGCCGAGGTCCGTACCATCACCGGGCGAATCGAGGACCACCTTGACCTGCTGCCCGAAATGGACCTGGTCGTCGCCGGGGTGGATGGTGAGGGACCTAAATACAAGATCAACGAGGTGTGCCTGGAGCACGGACGCACGGCAGTCTACGCCGGAGTTTACGAACGCGGCGAAGGCGGAGATGTGTGTATAATCTACCCAGAAGAGGGGCCGTGTTATGCGTGTTGGGCCGAACACCTGCGGGAAGGGTTGGTTGATCCCGGTCCGGACGGTGAAGAAGAACTGGACTATGGCATGATAGGCCCGGATGGGACGCTGGCCGCCGAGCCAGGGCTGTGGCTGCATGTGGTGCGCATTGCTGCGACCCAGGCTGACTTCGCCCTGAACCGGCTGCTGGTCGATACCGACGCGCATCGCGAGCTGCCTGCCAACACCGTCATCCTGGCCAATACACCCCTGGAAATCTATGAAGGGCGGATCACGCCGCCATATGGCGCGGAGTGGGTATCGGTCCCGCGCAACCCCGACTGCCTGGTGTGTGGTCACCGCCACCAATCCGTGACTGAGTCACCGGCACAGGTCTCTCTCGATGATCTGGCCAGTTTAGGCAATATCACCTTTGAGTCGGATGAGCACCAAGACGAATCGGAGAAATAATCAAAACTATGACCGACGACATGCTGCCCCCCGCTGAAGAGAATGTCACGCCCGACGGCGGACAGTCTGCGCCGCCCACCCCGCCCACCGATTTGCCCGAAAGCGAGCAACCGGACGATCTTGGGCCGCGTCTGGAACGGTTGGGAGGTGAACCCGCACCGGACATCACACCAGAGGAATTCGCGCGGCTGCAACAGGCCGGGCAGATTCACATTGACCCACGTGGCCGGGTGCGCACCACGCGCAGCGAAGAAAACGATCCTGGTATTGCACTGCGCAAACGTCGTGCCTGGTACGCTGGCTTATGACGGCAATTCATCTAGCAGATGTGCGGGCGGCGCTGGCGTTGAGCGATTTTGACGTGGGGGCTGCCCGACGACAAATGGCACCACAGCCGCGCCCTTTACACCGCGTCGAGTCTCGCCCGGGCCAGGCGCGCCAGGCAGCGGTGCTCGTGCTGCTCTACCCGCACCAAACGCAGCTCAGCTTCGTGCTCATCCAGCGTACACAGCACGATCGGGATGTCCACAGTGGCCAGATTAGCCTGCCTGGAGGTTCGCAAGATGCTGGCGAGACTCCGGTCCAGACGGCACTCCGTGAAGCGCACGAAGAACTCGGCGTTAATGGCGGAGTTCAGATTCTGGGCCAGTTGGACCCCCTGTACATTCCGCCCAGCGATTTCGAAGTTCATCCTGTCGTGGGGTACACCAGCGTGCGCCCGCACTGGATTCCTGCCGAGTCGGAAGTCGTGGATGTAATCGAATGCCCGTTGAAGTGGCTATTGGATGACGCGCACAAAGTAGTCGAAGACTGGGAACTGCGCGGTTTCCAACTGCGCGTTCCCTGGTACAACGTAGACGGGCACCAGGTGTGGGGTGCGACGGCGATTATCTTGAGCGAGCTAGAACAACGTCTGCGGCATGTCTTTGGGTAACATCTGCTGCCGTCATCTGTCGTAACGGCAGGTTTTTGTGCCCCGCAGAAATCTCAAATCCTCATACTGGCAGCTCAACTGTTGCTTTTGATAACTTGCGAAGGCCAAGTATGCGTGGTACATTGCTCATAATCAAACTGAATATTAACTGTCTGGGTTGTGTTGACCCATAGTTTGTATATGGTGGATGTAAAATAGCCACTGGCAACACAACCTGATCCTGGTTGGGGGAAACTTGATTATGACGGAAAAAATCCTCGTCATTGACGATGAAGAAATGACGGTCCAACTCATCAGCATACTCTTAGAGCGGCGTGGCTACGAAGTGATCAAGGCCTATCGCGCCGAAGATGGCCTGCGCAAAGCGTACCGCACGCATCCAGACCTGATTTTGCTGGATATTATGATGCCTGATATGGATGGGTGGGAGGTCTGCCGCCGTTTGCGGGAACTATCTGATGTGCCTATCGTGTTCCTGACAGCCAAAGACGATGTGCGCGATGTGGTCAAGGGGTTGGAGATGGGGGCTGATGACTATATTGTCAAGCCCTACGATAACAACGAACTCGTGGCGCGCGTTAAAGCACATCTGCGCCGTGCGCCCAAGCCTTCAGTTTCTGAAGAACTGGTGTTTGATGCCGGGAACTTCCGCATCAATTTCATCAGCCGCGAAGTGCGTGTGCGGAGTAACACCATTCACCTGACTCCCAAAGAGTTTAACCTGTTGGGAGTGCTGGCCCGCAATGCAGGTCGGGTGATCACGCGCACTGAACTGGTCAAGGAAGCGTGGGGGCCAGAATATGCTGATGCAATTGACAGCCTGAAACTCTACATCCACTATCTGCGGCAGAAGATCGAACAAGACCCGCAGCATCCCCAGTATATTCTGACATCGCGTGGCGTCGGCTACCGGTTTGCTAACAGCTAGATAGTCGCCATCCAGCGATCCAGTTTCTAGTTAGAAGAATACCCAAATGGTCCCCCCGACCACTGTAACCAATACCACGACCAGCGCCAGACCGACCAGCCAGCGTCGGATCGGGCGCTTTTGGTGTGTATTGTCTGCCAAGACTGATGCCACTGCTTGCTGGTCCAGGCGCTGCAACTGGCGGCGCGCAATAGGATTAGCCGAGTTCAGCTCCAGCACGTTCTCGAAACACACCCGGCGATCGGCATCTGTTTCGACCACGCTCGCCAACCACAACCAGACCTGTTCATGATAGGGATCAACTTCGATAGCCTGCCGAAATAGGTCGTGGGCTTGCGTCCGATCCCCGCGTTGGGCCGCTGCTTTGCCAGCCTTGAACAGGCTCAAAAACTCCTTGGGCGCGCTCAGCAAATCGGATGGCGTGTCCATGGTTTTCTTCCCCCGCAGTCTCCAGACATAATGTGCTTGTATATAAACGCGATTGCATTGTGTCTGACCCGCTTGTTGTTGTAATATATGTTCCTGTGTGACATTTCTATTGTACCATGAGTTTGATTTGCACGACCAGACTCATTGGCATTATTACCTGATCCAACAAAAAAACCGGGTTTGCCCCGGTTTTGTTGCCCGCTCTGTGCTTATCAGCCACGGTAGATGTTCGAGCAGATCAGCGGCTCCAGTCGTTGGCCAGGTTCCGGTTCTCGTCAACCAGGACCTGGAACACCTCGTCGGTGGCGATGTTATACAGAAACACGTCCCAGTTCCCTGCTTCGTCCAACCGGTCGGACGAAAACACAATCCAGTCCGGGTTTTCCGGCGAATAGCGTGGTTGGATGTCGTTCCATTCGTAGTCGAGAATGGGTTCTGGTGTGGCGCCACGTGTGTCTACCGGCAGCCGGAAGATGTCCATATCGTCTGCGCCAGCTTGTTGGGCCTGGAAGATGATATATTCGCCATCCGGCGACCAATCGGGGGCAGCTTCAATGAACTCGTTACCGTTCTCGGTCAACTGCTGCCGTCCGGCGTTGGGGGTGGTATTCCTCACGTCAATGTCGTAGAGAAATAACTCTGTCTGGCCAGTTTGCTCGTTAGTGGCCACATAAACGAGTTGGCTGCTATCAGGCGAAAAAGCGGGCCAGCTTTCAGTGTATACACCGCGCGTATCGTCGGTGAGTTGCAGGGGGTTGTCGGTGCGGTCCACGCGCTCAAGACTGTCGTTTATCTCCAACAAGAATAGCTGGGTGGTGTCGAAGCCTGAGATGTGGGCAGTAAAGGCCAGGTAGCGACCATCCGGTGACCAGGCAAGCATGTCGCTGTTGTCCAGGATACTTCCGGGCCACAGCCGCGCAGCACTGGTTTGCTCCGTGCCGTACAGATTGCTCAGGGTCAGAAAAGTATCCTGGAGGCTATAGTCGTAGAGTGTATACCCATAGTTCTCGCCGTTAGGTGACAGCACAGGCAGGTGACCCAACTTGAACCGGTCCTGGATAAGCTGTAATAGTTCCGTCCCATCCGGGTCAATCGTCCCTACAAATTGAAACCGGCGGTCATTGTTGAACGCTACCTCGTCCCCGTATTGCACGATGATCCTACCGGTCAATGGTTCGGTAACCGTTGGTATGGGGGTTGGCGTAGGTGGGACAGGGCTGGGCAAGGGTGTCGGGATTGCATCCTCTGGGGTGAGTGTCGTCTGTGCGCCAGTTTCTGCTCCGCCGTCCGGAAGGCCGTTTGGCTCCTGGTCCTGGCCAGATGTACCGTCGGCATCACCGTTGTTCTCGTCGGGCGTAGTACCGTCGGGTGCATCCGGGTCCGCCCCGTTTTCAGAGGAATCTTCGCCGTTTTCATCAGTATCCGGGTCTTCAGCGCTGTTCGTATCGTCCGGTGCATCAGCGTCGCTCCCAGCACTGTCACCTTGCCCCACTGCACCCGTATTGCCGGATGCCGCTGAACCATTGTCGTCACCTCCGCCGCTGCCCAGGGCCACAATCACCACAATGATCAGCACGGCAACGGCCGCTATGCCTAACCCAATGGCGAGGTACAGTGTATTGCGATCCATGCCCTCCCCGATGACGCCCCCCGAACTACTCGTCGCTTGTTTGCGATCAAGCTGGTCCAGCAGTCGTTGGGCGCGTTGGTTGTTGGGGTTAATGACGACAACGTTACCCAGGCAAACGCGCTTCTCTTCGTCGGTCTCAACCACCGCCGCCAACCAAAACCACCCTTTTTCGTTGTGCTGGTCCAGCTCGACCACCTGTTCCAAATACGAACGGGCGGTGGCTTTGTCATTGGCGCGTGCGGCCTGAATGCCATCTTTCAGCAGTTGTTCGATCTGCGGATTACTCATGGTGCCCCCTAACATAAACGCAGCATTGATTTATCGTTATTGTACCATGTCGGGTTCCCAGTTTGCATACCGAGTGTCGCCACGCTCCCAGACAACCTGTTTGATGCCCGCCAGTCCCTTGAGGGGAAGAAGTTCCGATGTGACGCGCACCACTTCAACCGGACCAGTTAGGGGCACCACGTACAGCTCGTACTGGCTATTCTCGCGGTTTGAGCTAAACGCGATCCACCTGCCGTCGGGTGACCAGGTTGGGTCGCGTTCTTCGGCCCGCTCGTCATTCAGGGTCAGCAAGCGAGCCGATCCAGAGCCATCTGCCGCCATCACGTACAAATCGGCATCGCTCTCATCCCGATCGGAAATGAACGCGATCATCTCTCGGTCCAGGCCCGGCGCGGTTGCAGGGGCGGGCGACCAGGCGGGGGAAAAACTGCTGTTGCGAGCTTCGGTAAGGCGGGTCAATTCGCTCCCATCCACCCCCACGCGCCAGATTTCTGTTAAGCCGGAATCTGATGTTTCCAGGTCTGATGCAAAAGCCAGGTGCCGGCCATCAGGCGACCAGGTTGGTTGCCAGTCTTTCGCATCGTTATCCAACACTCGGCGTGGCTCGCCGCCATCCACTGCCATGATATAAATGTCGTAGTCGCCGTCGACATCAGAAGCAAACGCGATCTGCGTGCCGTCAGGTGACCAGGTCGGGTCGCGGGCATTATCTCCTTCAAAGGTTGTGAGGGGACGCACAACTCCACCGTCAGCGGGCGCAACGAAGATATCTTCGTATTCAACCACGACAGTTGCACCGGCATCAATGGTCACCTCGCGCAGGTATGCCGTAAACACAATCTGCTCGCCGTCTGGTGCGTAGCTGCCGTCGTAGACCCGTAGCAGCGTTACGCCTGTGTCCGACATGCTCTCCACCGACGAAAACCGCAGCGGAATTGATCGTTCCCGGTTGCCGGTACCATCCATCGTGTACAACCAGTCGTCCTGTCCATCGCGCTGGCCGGTGACCAGCAGTGCATAAGTATCCAACGGTAGGGGTGTAGCAGTAGGAGTCGCCGTTGGTCGAGGTGGTGGCACAACAGTCGCGGGTCTTCGTGTAGGATATGTGCGCAGTGGGTCTACTGTCATGCGTTGGCCAACTGGCGGTGTTAGGGTTAGCTGTGCTTCAGGAGGTAAATCACCACCGGCGATACCTATTGGGGCTGCGGGTGTACCGCCATCAGGTTCTGGGGTTGATGATTCGTCATCTGACGACGATAGTTCATTAACCAGCAGGACCAGCCCGAGCACGATCATAACCACGGCCAGCGCGCCCCCGCCCCATAGCAGCATAGCATTGGGGCGACGCCTGCCGCTGGGACGTGCGATATCGCTTATGGCATCGGGTTGCATTACACCGGACGACCGCGGCACTTCGACTTGTTGATCTGCTGCTTCGGGACGCACGCCCGATGTTCCCAGGCGGTCTAGTGCTTGTCGTGCACGCCGGTTGTTGGGATTGATCTGGAGCACCCGCAGCAGACATTCACGCCGTTCGGCAGACGAAGAAGCCACCGACGCCAGCCACATCCACCCCAACTCATTGTTGGGGTCCTGGGCTACTACTTCCTCTAGAAAGGGGCGGGCGATTTCTGCGTTGCCACGCTGCGCCGCTTGAATCCCGGATCGTAATAAGTTGCGAAGTTCGTCGCTGCCCAAGTCGGTTTGCCCCTAACACGCAACAATCTTGCGCTGTGCAGTCCATTAACAGGTCAAACTACACCAGTATCTTATAACGGACCGGCGCGCAAAGCCAGATATCCCATCGGGCGCAATGCAGGGGGACGGTATCATGAAAAGGACCATCGGGCAGCGATCCTTTTGTCATGTCATGCACGGCAAGCACCAATCATGGCGAACACGTGCTGGCCAGTGATTGCCGCCAAGCCCCGAACACACATATGCCCCTGCGAAGACCCAGGCCAGGCGTCAATTGACAGCGCTGAGCAACACGATGATCAACACGATGACGAAAACCACCACGACGATAGCTACGCCACTGAGGATGATCACACGGCTGTTGCTCGACTCGCGCTTGGTCTGCATAGCTTGCAGCTCGCGCTGCGCAGTTGGATTGCTGGGATTGATGCGCAAGACCGTATTCAGATAGCGAGCGCGGTCTTCGGGGGTTTCGGCCACTGCCGCCATCCACAGCCATGCACGTTCGTTCTGCTTGTCGGATTCCAGAATCTGCTGGAAAATTACGCGCGCGCTTTGCTTGTTGCCCTGCTTGGCCGTTTGAATACCCAACTGCATCAACTGTTCCAGGTTGGGGGTATCGGTATTAAGACCTGTATCCATTGGCGTTCACTCCTGCTTGAACACAGCATCACCGTCAACAGTTCCTGACAATTTTCTAACACTTTTATAGTCTCTTATGCGGCGTCTGACAAGTGGAATCTGGCAAATTGGCATAGCCAGTTCGTACTACATCGCATTCCATTCGGCTAGGCAAACCCAGGAAGACGGTTTCTGAAAAACTTGTTAAAAAGCGCATATCATGCTTTTATACTCTTGATAGTTTAAGGTATGCTGAAAACACTGTAACGAGTTCAACTTGAACCAACATACGCCTGACATCAACCAACAACGTGCTAAGTACGCCCGGATCGCGCGTTTGCTATCCGATACATACGGCTATCCGGAATGGCGCCAGCATCTGCCGCCGGTGGATGAACTGGTCAGCACTATTCTAAGCCAGAGCACGACCGACACCAACCGGGATATGGCCTTTGATGCGCTCAAAGAACGATACCCAACCTGGGAGGCGGTGCGCGATGCGCCAGTGGCGGAGATCGTTGAGACGGTGCGGCCCGCCGGGCTGGCCAACCAGAAGGGGCCGCGCATCCAGGCCGCGCTGCATTACCTGACCGATACGCAAGGCAAGATTACGCTCGATTTTCTGGCGGACCTGCCGGTTGATGATGCGAAACAGTGGCTGACACAGATGAATGGGATTGGACCCAAAACCGCCGCGATTATCCTACTGTTTGCGTTCAACAAGCCAGCTTTTCCGGTCGATACACATGTCCACCGGGTGACAAAACGATTAGGCTTGATCGGTGAAAAAACCAGCGCAGAACGTGCCCATCTCGAGCTAGAAGCCATGATCCCGCCCGAAGACTACTATCCGGCACACCTAAACCTGATCCGACACGGACGTGAAGTTTGCCAGGCACGCCAGCCCCGCTGTGATGTGTGCCCGCTAAAAGCGAACTGTGATTATTATCAACAACGAGTGACCGAAGGCACAGGCTCATGACCCAAATCCCTCCCCGCAACAGTCATGAATTACAGATGGCGCTGTCGAACGCGCGTCAAAACCTGGCGCTGCTGCGCAGCCAGGCCCAGGCCAATTCGGTAGATGCGGCCTACCTGGATGGGCGGTTGGCGGCGCTGGAAAAGCTGCTGGATGAGTTAGCCGCCAGCCACCAGGATACCATTCACCAGAAGCGCCTGGCCGCGCTCTACGATGTCAGCCGGGTTATCGGCTCGTCACTGGACCTGCAAACGGTGCTGGATCAGGTGATGGATGCCATTATCCAACTGACGGAAGCCGAACGCGGTTTTTTGATGCTGCTGGATGATGACGGCAAGCTGGCGGTGCGCGTGGCGCGCAACTTTGACCAGGAGACGCTCGAAAGCAGCGAATTCTCCGTCAGCCGGACGATCACGCGCGAGGTAGTCAACAGCGGCAAGCCGGTCGTGACGACCAATGCCCAAACCGACCCGCGCTACGCCGGGCAAGCCAGCATCGTGGCGCACGCGCTGCGCAGCATTATGGCGACTCCCCTGCGTGCGCGTGGCAACGTCATCGGCGTGGTGTATGTCGACAATCGCATCCGCACCGGTATCTTCTCCGAAAAAGACCTGGAAGTGCTGGATGCGTTCGCGGCGCAGGCTGCCGTCTCCATCGACAATGCGCGGCTCTATGGTGACAAAGACCAGGCACTGGCCGCCCGCGTCGAAGAACTGACGATGCTGCAATGGATTGACCGCCAGCTCAACGAGACGCTGGACATGACCAATGCGATGCGCATTACGCTGGAATGGTCGTCGCGGCTGTGCCATGCCGAAAGCGCCAGCCTGGGCCTGTACAATCCGGAAGAGAATGTGCTGCGGTTGGTGGCGCACTACGGCGAACCGGACGAGTTTTCCGGGACGGATGAAGTGCCCATGACCCATCCCTTGATCGGGCAGGTGTTCGAAACCCACGAGGCCGCTCTGCAATTCTCCACTGCCGGGGAACAGGAGCGGACTATACTGTGTGTCCCCGTCCGGCGCGAAAACAGTGTGATCGGCATAGTGGCATTGGCCGCCAACCGTCCCAACGCTTTCGACGAGGATGCCCAGGCGCTGGTTTCTCGGCTGGCAGACCGTGCCGCCATCGCCATCGAAAACGGGCGGCTGTACGACGCCGTGCAGGCTGCGAACCGCGCCAAATCCGAATTTGTGAGCCTGGTCGCGCACGAACTTAAGGTGCCCATGACCAGCATCGCAGGGTATGCCGACTTGATGCTGATGGTGGGCAATGCGGACGAGAAGCAAACTGGCTTTTTGAGCACCATCAAGAAAAATGTCGAACGGATGATGGTGCTGGTCAGCGACCTGACCGACATCAGCCGCATGGAAAGCGGACAGTTGCACGTTGAAAAAGAAGCCGTCGATGTGTACGCGGTGCTGGAAGAAGTGAAAGAGGGTGTGCTGCAACAGATCGCGGACCATAAACATATGCTGGTCGAGAAGGTGCCGCGCGACTTGCCCCAGCTCTCCGGTGATACCAGCCGCGTGGTGCAAGTGTTGGTCAATTTGCTGAGCAATGCCTACAAATATACACCCGAAGGTGGGACCATCACCATCCAGGCACAGAATCACGGCGAGCAGGTCAGCGTCAGCATATCGGACACCGGCATTGGCATGACGGAGGAACAGATCGCCAAGCTGGGTACCAAGTTCTGGCGCGCAGAGAACGACCATGTCAGCAACCAACCTGGCACCGGCCTGGGATTGGCCATCACGCGCAACCTGCTGACCTTGATGGGCGGCGACCTGGGCGTGCAAAGCGTGGTCGGCGAGGGCAGCACGTTTACCCTGGTGCTCCCGGTGTGGAAAGCTGCCGAACCGGTTCCTGCGAGTAGCTAACGCACCCTTTTCCGTACACTAGATCAGCGCGGCTGGAGTCATCCGTCGCGCTTTTTCATTTTTCACTCATGGGCAATTGTCCCCTGACGGCGTATGATCTACAGCATACACAGGGGAAAGTTGACCCACAATGGAACAAAGAACACTTCCATATAACGTTTTCACTTACCAACAGCGCATGATGGCAGTGCTGTTGGGCTGGGCAGCGGGTAGCATCACCCTCGGTTTGCTGTGGTGGCGCGGTGGCTCGGAATGGCTGCGCGGCCTCGGCAGCCAGTTCGTAGGATGGGGCATTATCGACGGGCTGATCGCGCTGGGCGGGCTGCGCGGTGCCAACCGCAACGCAGCGTTGTTCGCCGCTGGTGAAATGGACGAAGCCACCCACGCCATCCACGCACAGCGTTTCGAACTGATCCTGTGGATCAACACCGGGCTGGACGTGCTGTATATGGCGTTCGGCGCGTGGCTGGTGCGTCATTTTCGCACGCATGACGAACGGCGCGGGATGGGGTTGGGCATTATCACCCAGGGCGCGTTTTTGTTCGTATTCGACGGCGTCAACGCCCTACTGCTGCACCGGAGCTATGATGCTGATTGATCGGCGCACCACGCGCGATTATACGCCCTGGCTGGCCATGCTGGGCTTGTGGCTGGCGGTGTTGATTGCCACGCCGATCGCTGGGTGGGTGGCGGGAGACGCCACCTTCCCCACCATGGCGTCTTTGGGTGTTGTAGCCCAGGCTAGCGTGACCCTGATGGCCTTGGCCGGAGTGTGGCCAGTGGCACGACTGGTGCGCGCCGTGCTGATCGTGGTAACGGGAACGTGGGCGGTCGAGGCGCTGGGCATTGCCACCGGATTCCCGTTCGGACATTATGAGTACACTGACGCGCTGCAACCGCAGGCCGCGGGCGTGCCGCTGTTGATTCCGCTGGCGTGGCTGATGATGCTACCCCCGGCGTGGGCGGCAGCGGGCGCGTTGGTGCCAAACGTATCCGATTGGCGCGGGCGGATCGCATTCGCCATGCTGAGTGGGCTGGCCTTCACTGCCTGGGACCTGTACCTCGATCCGCAGATGGTGGAACGCAAGTTGTGGGTCTGGAACCAGGGCGGGGCATATTTCGGCATCCCGTTGGTGAATTTCGTGGGCTGGTGGACCACGGCGACCCTGTTGACGCTGCTCATCGGACCGGACCAACTCCCACGCCTGCCTTTGCTGGCAATCTACACCCTGACGTGGGCGTTTCAGGCGGTCGGGTTGGGTGTGTTCTGGGGGCAGCCGGGTCCCGCACTGGCCGGATTCGCGGGAATGGGCGTATTGGTGTGGCTAGCGTGGCGTAAGGAGCGGAGTTAGTGGACGTTCTCGTCTGGACAGTGATCGCGTTTGTGGCCGGATCGATTCCGTTCTCGGTTCTCATCGGGCGTTATGCACTCAAGAAGGACATCCGGCGCTATGGTGACCATAACCCTGGTGCAACCAACGTCATTCGCGCCGGGGGTTGGCGCTGGGGGGCGCTGGCGATCATGGCGGATTTCTTGAAGGGCGCGCTGCCGGTGGGCCTGGCATGGTTCGCTGCCGGGATTGACGATGCGCGCATCGTTCCGGTGGCGGTAGCTCCGGTGGCCGGACATGCGTTTTCGCCCTGGTTGGGTTTCCGGGGCGGCAAGGCTGTCGCCGCGACCTTTGGTATCTGGGCTGGGCTAACATTGGGCGAGGGGCCGATTCTGATGGGGCTGCTGCTGCTGATTGGCTTCAATTTGTTCGAAGTCGACGCCTGGGCGGTGATGTTTATGCTGGGCGGGCTGGGCGCGCACTTGCTGCTCAATCATCCCGATCCCGCGCTGCTGGGCACCTGGGCGGGCAACGTCGCCATCACCGGCTGGAAACACCGCACTGGACTCACCCAATCGCCGGGCATGAAACCCTGGCTGCGGCAGCGCCTGGTCAGGAGCGAGACATGATGGTCGTCTGGCTGGCGGTGACGCTCGCCCTTACCGTTCTGATGCTGACCGCGCTGCTTAATACTCTCACGTTTCCCCGCTTGCGTGCTCGCCAACCGGACCATACGCCTTCTGTCTCGATCCTGATCCCGGCCCGCGATGAAGCCGCCGTGATCGGGGCCACCATTCAGCGCCTCTTGAAACAACGTTATCCCGACTATGAAATCCTGGTATTGGACGACCATTCCAGCGACGGCACCGCGCAGGTTGCGCGCGACACTGCTGGAAACGATCCCCGCGTGCGTGTGCTGGCCGGAGAGCCGCTGCCCGTTGGCTGGGCGGGCAAAAACTGGGCCTGCCACCAGCTTGCTGCTGCCGCACAGGGCGAGGTGCTGGTTTTCACCGACGCGGATGTTCGCTGGGAACCGGACGCACTGCCGGGCGTAGTGGCGCTGTTGGAGCAGCAGCGCGCAGGGATGCTGACCGTCTGGCCGACGCAGGAGACGCGGACGGGGGCGGAGCGGCTGGTGGTGCCGTTGATGTCGATGGCCATTATCGCTTATCTGCCAGAGATCATGGTTCGGTTGTCGCCCTGGTCAGCATTTGCGGCGGCCAATGGGCAGTGTCTCGTCTTCCGCCGGGAAGCCTATCTCGCCAGCGGCACCCACGAGGCAGTTCTCAGCGATGTGGTCGAAGATGTCGCCCTGGCACGACGAGCCAAGCGCGCCGGGCAGCGGCTGGTCATGGTCGATGGCAGTGGGCTGGTTGGCTGCCGGATGTACACGGGTTGGAACCAGGTACGCGACGGTTTCGCCAAGAATATCCTGGCCGGGCACGGCAACAGCCTGGTGTTCCTTGCGCTTTCGACCGTGTTCCACTGGTCGGTCTTCATCGCGCCCTGGGTGTGGCTGGCGCTGGGAGGATGGGTTACCATTGGTCCATTGTGGCCCGGCTGGGCGCTGATCCTGGTTAGCCTTGGCATTGGAGTCCGGGCGTTGAGCGCGGCTGTTACCCGCCAGCGGTTGGTGGATGCGCTGCTGATCCCGGTGTCCACCATGCTGATGACGATCATCGCGGCGCGGTCAGCCTGGTGGCGGCTGCGTCATGGTGGCCCCCAATGGAAAGGGCGCGTGATCAAGCCTGCATGATCGGAGCACAAACGTGAGTACCGAATCCCCCATCCTCATTGTCGGCGCAGGCATCGGCGGGTTGAGCGCGGCCATCCACCTGGCAGCGGCAGGCCAGCGCGTCGTCGTGGTCGAGCAGAATGACCATGTGGGGGGCAAAATGGGTGAAATCCGGGCCGTTGGCTACCGGTGGGATACCGGGCCATCGGTCATCACGATGCGGCACGTTTTCGAGGATTTATTCGCGCACGCGGGCCGCGAGCTTTCGCAATACCTGACGCTCCAGCCGGTCGATCCACTCACGCGCTATATTTACCCCGATGGCACGGTGCTCGATGTCACGCGCGATTTGCCGCACATGCTAGACCAGATCGCGGCGCTGGATCAGCGTGATGTCGAAGGTTACCTGCGCTTTCTGGCGTATGCAGCCCGGCTGCACCGTATCACCGGGCCGGTGTTCATCTATGACCAGCCACCGACGTGGCGCAGCTTCCTGCGCGTTTCGCCCCGCGATGCGCTGCGCGTGGATGGGGTGCGCACGATGGCGCGTGCGGCGCGTAGTTTCGTGCGCTCGCCACACCTGCGCCAGTTGCTGGGTCGCTTCGCTACGTATGTGGGGGCCAGCCCGTACCAGGCTCCGGCCACGCTTAACGTGATCGCGCACGTCGAACTGTCTGGCGGGGTGTGGTATCCCCAGGGCGGCATCTACGC
>JAADYV010000452.1 GCA_010092855.1 Chloroflexota bacterium
CGCCGTCACCCACGTGCTGATCACGCGCAGCCCCCACAACGCCCAGTAGGTTTCGCCGCCCACCGTAAACGCCAGCGCATTCAGGTAGGCGATCAGCGGTGGCTTGTGATCCCACGCATCCCGGTAGGGCATGCCGCCGTCGCGGATGACCTGCGCGCTGTAGGCATAGGCCCCGTTGTCCGCCCAGTCGTTGAAATGAGCGGGCACCGTCGGTAGTTGCGCCACTACCGCCACCACCAGCAGACCCAGTGCGATTCCTGCGTGTTGCCGCGTCATATCCAGCCACCTCAGTATTGTCTGCGGATTGATTCTCTCCCCATTATTTCCGCCGCGCTTCCGATATGCAATTGACCGAGGTCCTGGTTTGACCGGTGTGGGGGTGGGACAAACAACCTGACAGGTAAGGGATGTCGAAGCCCTCCCTTCCTACGCACAGCTTTCGTTACCCACAACTCGGTTAGACATGTTCGCAAGGGAGTGAAGTTGCAGCGCATCGCCGCCTATGGCTCAAAGCCGACAGGCTACGTCGGAATAAGTCTACTAAAAGTGACTCCGGTATCCTGGTTTGTTTGTTGTTATAGTCGCTAGCGGGTCAGAGTGCTCACCAATGGGAAATACGAGTCGCTTCAGCAACCTTCCTTATTACATAGCTGCGCGGCTTTGAGCCCGCAGCGTATGGGGCGCAACTCTTTTTTGATGGGGATTGGTGGTCCGGCAGGGAGGTTTGGGGAACGTATCGCCGTCTACGGGAAGTGAAATGGCTGGAGGGCAGATGGGGGGCATTCAGCGCAGTGCGATCAAGCGCCTGATAACTCGTGTACGCCAGCGAACAAGTTGCGGTCTGAGCCCAGGTCGCTATACTGGCATTTACAGTTTTCGGAAATTCTGCACACATTCTGAAGGGAGCAAACAATGATCAAGCAGCGGTGGTTGGTGCTGCTGGCGGTGCTGGTCCTGGCGCTGAGCCTGGGGCTGGCGGCGTGCGGCAGCGACGACGATGATGGGGACACGGGCGACACCAACGGCGATACCACGACGGACGACGGCAGCACATCCGGCACCGGCGGCGACGTTGAGAATCCGGGCGGCAGCTCTGCGCTGGGCGGTGAGAGCGATCCATTAGCAGGAGCAAATGCTGCGAACGGTGAGGCGCTGTTTACCTCGCTCGGTTGCGTAGGGTGCCACGCCATCCAGGACGCACCGGACAATCCCGGCGGTCCACGCCTGAACGAGATCGCTCTGGCAGCGGAGACGCGCGTTGAGGGCCTGGACGCAGAGGAATACCTACGCCAGTCGATCACCGATCCCGGTGCATACGTGGTCGAAGGCGAATACACTGCCGGTATGCCGCCCTATGCCCTTGAGCCGCAGCAGCTTGACGATCTAGTCAAATACCTGTTGACACTCTTTGAATAAGTGATTACTGCCACGACAGAGCAGCGCGGTATAACGTTCGAAAACTCGAATATTTCATTTACCTACCATTAAGACTTGGTGCGCCGGATACAGGTCGTGTCCGGCGTTTTGGGGCTGTTCTTTTGCCTGTCTTCATTATCGAGCCTGGAACGGGTTCCAACGTGTGGATTGGCACATTGGCAAAACGCCCGCGCCCTGTTATCGTAATAGTGCTACTCATTTTGTGAAACATGCTGTGTTCGATGATCAGCAGGAGAGACCAAAGGATGATCAAACCTGTCGCCAGGGTCGATGTCAGCCCCAATCTACCGCCCAGCCTGGAACGTCTGCGCGAGCTGGCCTACAATCTGCGCTGGTCCTGGGACCACGAAACGATTGCGCTGTTTCGCCGCCTGGACCGTGACCTGTGGGAAGAAACCGAGCGCAACCCGGTGTGGATGCTCGGCCTGATCAGCCAGGACGCGCTGCAAGCTGCCGCCGAAGACGAAGCGTTTATCGCCCACCTGGACCGCGTGTGCGCCGAGTTCGATGCGTATATAAGCCGCGACGCATCCACCTGGTACAAGCGCCATCATGGTGATTTTGATAAACCGTTTATCGCCTACTTTTCGATGGAATATGGCCTGACCGAATGCCTGCGTAACTATTCCGGTGGTCTGGGCGTACTGTCCGGCGATCACCTCAAGAGCGCGTCGGACCTGGGCCTGCCGCTGGTCGGGATTGGTCTGCTGTATGAAGAGGGCTACTTCCACCAATACCTCAACGCCGACGGCTACCAGCAGGAATCCTACCCCATCAACGACAAAGCCAATCTGCCGATCTCGCTGGTGATGCAGGACGACGGCCAGCCGTTGGTGATCAAGGTGCCCATCGCCGACAAGACCGCCCAAGTGTATGTCTGGCGGGTGCAGGTGGGCCGCATCCCGCTGTATCTGCTGGACAGCAACCACGAAGACAATGGCGAAGGCATCCGCGACCTGACCGACCGCGCCTATGGCGGCGACAAGCGCACGCGCATTCGCCAGGAGATTCTGCTGGGCATCGGTGGCATCCGGCTGCTGGAACAACTCGGCGTCCGGCCTACGGTGGTCCACATGAACGAGGGCCATAGTGTCTTTTTGGGCCTGGAACGTATCCGCCTGTTGATGCAAGAAAACGCGGACCTCAACTTCTGGGAAGCCAAAGACATCTGTGCGGCAGGCAGCGTGTATACGATTCACACGCCGGTGCCGGCTGGTCTGGAGCGCTTTGGCTTCGACCTCATCGACGAACACTTCCCCTACCTGTGGGAAGACCTGGGCCTCACGCGCGACGAATTCCACGACCTGGGCCGCGAAGAAATGGGTGGCTTCGACCTGTTCAGTATGCCCGTGATGGCGCTGCGGCTCTCCAACACCACCAACGGCGTGAGCCAGTTGCACGGGGCTGTCAGCCGCGCCATGTGGCAGTGGAATTTCCCTGACGTCCCGGAACACGAAATTCCCATCGGCGCAGTGACCAATGGCATCCACATTCAAAGCTGGATCGCGGGCGAGATGGCCAGCCTGTTCGACCGCTACCTGGACCCGGCCTGGCGCGAAGAACCCGACAACCCCGAAATCTGGTGGGACGTGGATCGCATTCCCGACGCCGAACTGTGGCGCACGCACGAACGCCGCCGCGAACGGTTGGTGGCGCTGGCTCGCCGCAAGCTGCAGGACCAATTGCAGGCGCGCGGGGCACCCCAGTCGGAAATCGAAGCGGCCAAAGAAGTTCTCAATCCCGACGCGCTGACGATTGGCTTTGCGCGCCGCTTCGCCACCTACAAGCGTGCCACGCTGTTCCTGCGCGACCGCGAGCGGCTGGCACGTCTGGTGAACGATCCCGACCGCCCCTTGCAGTTTATTTTCGCCGGAAAAGCGCATCCCCACGATCACCTTGGTAAAGAGCTGATCAAGGAAATCGTCAAGACCGCCGAGCTGCCCGAATTCCGGCACGCGATTGTGTTCCTGGAAAACTACGATATCTCGATTGGCCGCTACATGACGCAGGGCGCGGACATCTGGCTGAATAACCCCCGCCGCCCCGAAGAAGCCAGCGGCACCAGCGGCATGAAGGTCATCTATAACGGTGGCCTGAACGCCAGCATTCTCGACGGCTGGTGGGCCGAAGGCTATGACCCGTCGCTGGGTTGGGCCATCGGCAGCGGCGAGGAATACGACCAGCACGAGTGGGACCTGCAAGACTTCATCGAGGCCCAGGCGCTGTATAACCTGCTGGAAATGGACATCGTGCCCACCTTCTACGCTCGTGGGCGCGACGGGCTGCCGCGCGACTGGATCGGGCGGGTCAAGGCCAGTATGCGCAAGCTGTCGCCGTTCTTCAACACCTATCGCATGGTGCGCGAATACGCCGAACAGTACTACATGCCCAGCCACCAGCGTTATGTCCACCTCACCACACCGGATATGTCGCGAGGCAAAGAGTTTGCTGGGTGGCAGGCCAAAGTGCGCGGCAACTGGGACCGTGTCACGGTGGAGCGTGTGACTGTCGAGCCACAGCAGGACCTCAAGGTGGGCGAGACAATGACGGTGCGCGCCTGGATTGACCTGGGGGCGCTGGTTCCGGAAGATGTCTCGGTCCAGTTATACTATGGCGCGCTGGACAGCCGGGGACAGATCGTGGCAGGCGATACGCGCGACATGGAACATTGCTGCCCGGAAGAAGGCGGCGGCAAGAAGAAAAACGTGCACGAGTTTTTCGCCAACCTCAAGTATGTCACCACCGGCCAGCGCGGGCTGTCGGTGCGCGTCATGCCCAACCATGAAGACCTGGCCAACCCGCTTATCACCGGCCTGATCGCCTGGGCCGACTAACGCCACAACCCTATCGCACGACCTTCACGGGCCGGATGCCAGCACGCAGGGTATCCGGCCTGTTCGTTTGCGTGTAGAATGCACGCTGTCTGCGTTTCATATCAGGAGGGGGACATGGACGATCTATTGCTGCAATGGATACAGGTTGGCATAAAGGCAGTCGTTGGCGCAATTTTCATTCAGGTTCTGGTCAGGCACCATTTTTTCAACTGGACAATCGGACTGGTTCTATACATTACGGGGATCCTCCTGGCCCTGATGACTTCTTTTGCAGATTTAAGTCTGTCACAGACTGTGTTTGTGTTAGCAATAGTTGGTGTAAGTACGGTTGTAGGGATAAATTGTGCTGCCGCTTACTACGAACGGCGTCTGCGTGCGATACGTCCCACGATCAAGCGTATCGTCAATCATGAATATGAGGCAGTAATTCGCGAACTGCTGGCCAAACACGCCGGGGGAGCGGAGTGGCGCGCGGAAGATACCCTGATGTTAGCGGCAGCGTACCTCCATGCTGGGGACGCTGACTCGGCTGAGCCATATCTGCTGGAAGCCAAACGGATGTTGGAAGAAGACGGGACCAGCCAACTCAAGAACAAGCTGGCGTTACGTGTTTACCACTACGCTCTGGTGTCGCTGGCCGAAGTCCAGGTTTTGCACGGGCGCTTCCATGAGGCCGCCCGCATGATGACACCCCTCCCTCAATCGCTATTTCCCAACGCTGACCAAGCCATTGCTGCATTTTACCTCTATCTGGATCGCCAGTATGACGAGGCCGGCGCGTTGCTAAATCAGCTTAAACCGATCAGGAACGGGAGGCCTGAAAACCTCGTTTATCCCCGTTTTCACTTGATGGTGGCTTTTATGCAGTATCAACTGCTGGGTCACGATACACTGCGGACTATGCACCGGTTGGCGAAGGAGTATGCCAAATGGGAAGACGAATACCAACGCAACGCGCACAACCCGTATGGGCGGCGGCTGCGGCGGGTTTTGGACGAGTTACAGCCGCTGCTGCCCGATCGCTATCTGTAGGCTTGCGCAAGGTGCGCGGGTAGCGTTTACACTGTTTGCATATCACATTACACCAGGAGGGGGCGTATGAGTGATCTGCTACGGGAATTGATTTGGCTTGGCATACGAACGATCCCGCCTGTGGTTCTGGTGCGGGTATTCGTCAGGAAAAACATGATCAACTGGTCTTTAGGACTGGCCATAATCGCGGTGGGGAGTATCGCATCTTTAGCGGACACTGTTTTCGATTTGAGTCCATCACAAACTCATCTCGTTTGCGTGTAGAATGCACCCTGTCTGCGTTTCACACCTGGAGGGGGACATGGATGACGTATTGGCATTGAATTTTCTGTTCGGCATATTATTAGTGGGTGGGGCGATGGTGCTGTTTGTGGTCGCGCCGCTGTGGGTGATGGTCCGACAGGGGTATGCAACCTGGACCAGTAGCGTATTACGGGTAGCCCTGATCGCAGTTGTGTTGGTGGGCGGTGGATTACTCCAGGTTTCGCCTGTGCTCGTCATTCTGGCGATGGTAGCGGTTAGCGTAGGGTACCAGTGGCTGGAAAACATGGTCATGGCGCATATGGAGCGCCGCGCCCGCGCCCTGGACCCCGCGCTCACGCGCATCTTCAGCGGAAACGGCGAAGCGGTGATCACCGAACTGCTGGACCGGCAGGCGCGTGGTAATTCCTTCAGTGCGGAAGATAACCTTGTGTTGGCGACGGCTTATACTTTCGGTGGGGATGGGGTTGTCGCCGAGATGTATGCTCTGGCCGCCCAAAAGATGCTGGAACTGGATGGCACTAGCGCATTCCGCAGCAAACACGCGCGCCGGATATACACCTTTGCACAAACGTCGGTAGCCGATGCGTGGGCCAGGCAGGGGCGTTTTGATGATGCAGCTCGCTTGATCCAGGAGATACTGCCGCAGTCGGTGCTGCCAAACCACGAGCGTGCTGTGACGGCGTTTTACTTCTACCTGGCGGGCCAACATGACCAGGCCGCCGCTGAGCTGGTCCGGCTCAAACCGGTTGGCCGCGCGTGGCGCGCGAAGATAATAACGGAGCAGTTTCAGCTAATGGTAGCTTTGTTGCGCCATCGGCTGCATAAACAGGACACGCGCTCGATGATGGCTACGCTGGCCGTCCACTACCACATGTGGGAGGCTACTTACCAACGCAACGCGCACAACCTCTATGGCGAACGGCTGCGCGAGGTGCTGGATGAGTTGCAGCCGCTGCTGACGGCGCGGGACTAAGGCATACAGGAGCACACCACATGGAACAACCGCCGCTGTTACGCCCCTACCAGATCGCGGGCTTGCTGCTGCTGCTCAACCTGGGCATCGCGGCGCTGATCGTGATCAATGACCAGGACCCGGCCACGCTGATCGCGCCCTTGCTCCTCAGCCTGGTGATACTGCTGGCGTTGGGCCGGATGGGGACGTTGTTCGGGTCGCCGCTGCCACAGGTCGTGCAACGTGCGTTGAGCCAGGTCGAAGCGGGGCAGGCGCTGCGCGTGCTAGCCGAGGCCGAATCCCGGCGCGAGGGCGGCGACCGGTCGGTGGAAAACGCCGTCATTCTGGCTGCCGCGCACGTCCACACCGGGCAGGGGGCGCAGGCCGAAACCTTTGCCTACGAAGCGCTGGGGCTGCTGGAGAAGGAGTCCGC
>JAADYV010000453.1 GCA_010092855.1 Chloroflexota bacterium
GGTCCAGTTCCAGGCATGGCAGCGCGTCATCCTCGGACAGCACGTCGTGGACCATCTCGCCCGCCTGCAGAATGACGATGTGCGCGCCCACCAGCGACCGTTCGTTCGTCGCTGGCATACCATTGGAGTCTGTGTCGTCAAATGTAGTAACACACAGGGTTCCCATCGGGCTGGTCGGAGGAGCAAAGCTGGTATCGGCCACCGCCACCGGTTCGGGCATGGAATCGGGCACAGCGTCGGGCATCGAGTCAGCGGGGACGGTGTCAGCGGCGATGGTCTCGGTCTCGGCCTGCGCCGCCTCTCCCATGGCGAGCGGTTCGTCAGCAGTGGACGGCAGATCAGCATCCGCTTCGGGGTCCAATGTGCGGCCCGGTTCCGGCGGAGCTGCCGCATCCGGCTGGGCTTCGGCTTCCGGCTCTGGCTCAGTTGTGGTTGTTGCGGATTCTTCCGCTGCTTCATCAGCTTCCGGCTCCGGCCCGGTATCCGCCCCGGCGTCAACCGCTGCTTCAACCTCGGCAGGGGCCGCCTCGTCTTCGCCCAGCGCGGGTAATGCAGTATCCTCGGTTTCTTCGGTTTCCGCTGGCTCCGGTTCGGTGGATGCTTCCACCGCTTCATCAGCTTCCGGCTCCGGCTCGGCATCAGCCGCGGCATCTGCCCCGGCGTCAGCCGCCTCGTCTTCGCCCAACGGCATTAATGCAGAGTCCCCAGCTTCTACCGGCTCCAGGTCGGCAGTCTCTTCCGGCTCGGTATCTGCCGCCGGGTCTTCGTCCTGCGCAGGCGCATCCGGTTCCCCGGTTTCTACTGGCTCCGATTCAGTGGGTTCTTCCATCACCTCGTCGGATTCCGGTTCCGGCTCTACCTCAGCCGTGTCGGCGGATTCCGGCTCAGCTTCCGGTTCTGATTCTGTGGCTGCAGCATCATCTACGCCTGGCATGGGCATCGACACAGTATCCGAAGTGACCACGTCGCCTGCTCCCTCTTCAGCAGGCGCGCCTGCTTCTGGTTCGGCAGGCGCGTCAATCTGTTCCCCTTCGGCTTCCGCTTCCCCCCCAGGGAGCGTGTCAGGTTCAGGGGCGGGCGGGTCCTCACCCTCCCCCGCCGGTTCATCAGCGTCCACCGGGGCTGCGGCAAGTTCGAGGTCTGTGTCCATCGTCAGCGGCACGCCTTCCGGGGTGCTGGTCGGTGTGGGTGTGGGCGTAACCGGTGGCGCGGCGTCGTCATCGTCACCGGTCGGGGCGCTGCCTTCGGGCGTTACCGAACCGTCGAGTGTCCCCGTCGGTGTGACTGTTGCCGAACCCAGCGGGCGCAGCAGTGCGCCGGTGGCCGGGTCTACTGAACCGGGCGGCAGAATGATCAGTTCGTCGCCAATCGTCAGCCAGCGCGTGCGAGGCCGGATGTTATCGTTCAATTCGGCAATGGTTTCGTTCGTCACGCCGTATTCGCGGTATGCCACCGCGATGCTGAACAGCGTATCTTCCGGCTGCACAATATGCGTGATGCTGCCGTCTTCCTGAACACCCTGCGGTACCACAAACGGCACATACGCCGGGGTGGGCGAAGCCGGTACCGGACTGCCGCTGGGGTCGGTCGGCACGTCGTTGGTGTAGACCAGCGAGGCCGCGTCCCAATAGACGTTGTTCATCGCCAGGCCCGCGCCCTGCGTCATACCCAGGAACACCGTCACCGCGTCACCTTCTGGTTCCGCGACCACGCTCATCTCGGCCCAGCGATCATACGGGGCCGCAACGGTAGACCACACAATCGCAGCGGACGCGGGATCGGTGCCGCCGGTCGGATCGATCCCGACCTTGAGCTGCGCGTTGGCCGACGTGTCTGACTGGCGGTAAGGAAAGTCATCAATGACGCATGAATATTCCGTGTCATCACAGGTATACACCCAGCCATAGGCCGTCAGCTTGACCGGCTCGCCATCAATCACCCCGGTTACACGCTGCCAGGCGGCGGCGGTGAATGCAACATAACCCTGCTTGATGTTCCACGACACTTCGCCGTCCTGCACCTGGGTCTGGTCGGTGTGCGGGAAAGCGTCCGGGGACCCCGCGCCTACCCACAGGTTCCAGCCCTGCGGCGCAGTGCGGGTCGAGGATGTGGTGCCGTAGTAGGGGCGTTCCATGCTGCCGTTGACCAGCAGGTTGGTGCCCTGCGCGGCAACTGACCGGTAGTGATAGGAGGCCCACATCCCGCCCATAGCCAGCGCAATGACCAACAGACTGATGATGACGATGCTGTACCTTCTGTTCATATGACCAAACTCCCCAAACAAAAACACCCAGCCGGAGAACGTGCTACGGTTGCTGGCTGCCTAGTTTGCATAATCGTTGTGTGTGCTCCGTCACTCCTGAGCGCGCGGATTATACCATACGCGAGGGGCGTGTCAATGACGGCGGCCCTGCGCCCACCTGACAGCACGGGGAGGGCGTCTCCATCGGGAATCACCGCGCTTGCGGGTTGCGCAAGGGTGGACTAGACTCTCTTGCAGATCAAGTAGTCGATGTCACGAAAAATGTCGCATATCCCAGTATTAGTGGACGCAGTGCTAGCGGGCCTGAACGTGGCCCAACAGCCCGGCGGCTGGTTCGTGGACGGAACCGTCGGCGCAGGCGGGCACGCGCACGCCATCCTGAGCGCGGCTCCCCAGGCGCACCTGCTGGGCCTGGACCGTGACCCGGTGGCGCTGGCGTTGGCCCGCGAGCGACTGGCCCCCTTCGTCGAACGAGCGACGCTGGTGCACGGTTCCTATGTAGACCTGCCGCAGCACGTCACCGCCTGGCGCGGCGCGGCGCGCCCCGTGGACGGCATATTGCTGGACCTGGGCCTGTCGTCAATGCAGGTGGAAGATGCCGCGCGGGGCTTTGCCTTCCGGCACGACGGTCCGCTGGACATGCGCTTTGATCCTACCGGGGGCGGCACGACCGCTGCCGACATCGTCAACGATTACGAAGCGGACCACCTGGCCGATGTGCTGTATCGGTATGGCGAGGAGCGCAACAGCCGCCGCATCGCGCGCGCCATTGTGGCTGCCCGTCCGCTGCACTCCACGCGCCAGTTAGCTGACGTTGTCGCCGCCGCACAGCGTGGCCCACGGCAGCAGATTCATCCCGCCACGCGCACCTTCCAGGCGCTGCGCATTGCGGTCAATAGCGAACTAGACGTGATCGCGCAGGTGCTGCCGCTGGCAATAAACGCGCTGGGGCCAGGCGGACGGCTGGCCGTGATCGCGTTTCACAGCCTGGAGGATCGCATCGTCAAGGAGCGGTTCAGGCACGAAGCGGCAGACTGCATCTGCCCGCCGCGCCAGCCGGTGTGCACCTGCGAGCATGTCGCGCGGGTGCGGTTGGTCACGCGCAAGCCGGTCCAGGCGGACGAGGCTGAAGTCGCCGCCAATCCGCGCAGCCGCAGTGCCAAGCTGCGCGTGGTCGAACGGCTGGACACTGAAGTCTGAAGATAATTGCCGCTGGTGGATTAATTGGGCCCAGTTGGGGTAATATTAGGGATGTGCCAGCGAGTGGAAAAATGGAAATGCAGCGCACCCGCTGCGA
>JAADYV010000454.1 GCA_010092855.1 Chloroflexota bacterium
CAACGGCGACCGCGTGATCTACGCCCTTTCGCCCAGCGAAACAGACGGCCTGATCCGCGCTATCGAGTCCGACTACCCGCCGATGGCCTACCATGCCATGATGAACCTGCTGGGCAGCCACGATACGTCGCGGGCATTCTTTGTGCTGGACAACGATCCAGACCAGCTCCAGCTCGCCGCGCTGCTGCAATTCACGCTTCCCGGCGCACCGATGGTCTACTATGGCGACGAAATCGCTATTGATGCGCCCAGCATCCCCGACAGCGGCGGCAACGTGCAGGACGATCCCTACAACCGCGCGCCGTATCCCTGGCCGGACACCACCGGTGACACCTACCCGCCCCCCAATGAAAGTATGCTGGACTACTACCAGAGACTGGGCCGGCTGCGCAACGAGAACCCTGCCCTGCGTGAAGGTGAGATGATTACGCTGGTGACGGATGACGAAACGGGTATCTATGCCTTCCTGCGCGTGGACCATGCTGCCGGGAACGCGGCGGTGGTTGTGCTCAACAACAGCGACGATATGCAAAGCGTGGATATCTCGCTGGATGGGCTGCTGCCGGATGGATTGGTGATGCTGCCGATCTTTGAAGCCGACGCCATCACCACCGGGGAAGCGAACACCGTGCTGGTGCTTGGCACCAGCGGCAACGTCTGGACGGTAACGGTCGACAGCGCCTTCGTCGCCCCCGATGCCCCGGCTAACCTGGTGACCACCGCCAACGATGGCAGCGTTGACTTGGCCTGGGATGCCATCGAAAGCGCGGCTGGCTACCTGGTCTATCGCAGCCCGGTCGCAACCGGCGGCTACGAACTGCTGACTACCACCACCGATCCCGCCTACGCCGACGACTCAGTCGTCAACGGCTTCCAATACTACTATGCGGTGGCCGCCATCGGCGCAGACGGGCTGTACGGCGATCCGGGCGCGGGCGTGCTGGCCATTCCGACAGTCGCCATCGACGGCGTGTTCTATCCGGGCGATGATCCGGCAGCAGAAGCAGGCGCGATTCCCGGCCCGATGATGCTGCCACTGACGATTGGCGTGACGGTGGACCTGAGCGCCAATGTGCGCATCGATGGCGTGACCGACGCGGACGGCGCAGCGGTGGGTGTGCGCGCCCAGGCTGCCCTGGTGCCCGGTGATGTGGAATTGGATGCCGCCGACTGGATGCCGATGACCTATACGGGCGAAACGGACGGCGCAGACACCTACACCATCACCTTCGCGCTGCAAGCCCCCGACACCTACAGCCTGGTAGCGCGCTTCAGCACCGACGCGGGCCAGAACTGGACATTAGTCACCTACACGGACGGCTCACTGCCCACGTTGATGGTCGAACCCTCGGATGACACTGAAGCGCCTACACCTCCGGCAGCGGTTAGCATCCGGCGGGCGTCGGTTTCCGGCGTGATCGTGGAATGGGAACCGTCTGCCTCCGATGACGTATATGCCTACCGCGTCTACCGCACGGACGAGGACGGGACCACCACGCAGCTCAGCGAAGTGCTGCTGGCCGACGCGGGCAGTTTCAAGGACCGGGCGGTTAGCGAGGGCGCGCGCTTCACCTACAGCGTTTCGACGGTGGACACCTCGCTCAATGAATCCGAGCCGCTGAGCACCGACGAAGTCCAGGTGGTGCAGGGCGTTGTGCCGGTGGTCTTTAACGTTACCGTGCCGGACTACACGCCCGACGGCGACCAGGTCTTCATCGCGGGATCGTTCGGCACCACCGACTATCCCAACTGGGACCCGGCGGGGATCGAGATGGAACAGGTTGATGCCACACACTGGACCGTGACGCTCATGCTGCCCGAAGGCGCGAACATCGAGTACAAGTTCGCGCGCAACGGCACCTGGGAAGCGGTCGAGAAGGGTACCGAATGTGAAGAAATCGCCAACCGCCAGTTGAACGTGGTCTACGGCGAAGAAACAGACGAACTGATCGTCGAGCACGCCATTGCCAAGTGGCGCGATCTCGACGGCTGCGGATAATGTCTGCACACGCACGAGATTAGCCAACACGGGGCGTATATCAAACCCATACGCCCCGTGTTGTTGTATTAGCTACTACCAGCTAAACACGCCCAGCGTGCCCTCCATCACGGTTTGGGGAGCCAGGCCCGGCTGTTCGGTATCCAGCAGCGAGACAACCTCGGTGCCGTCATCCAGGAATTCGCCATAGACCAGGTAGCGGCTGTCCGGTGACCACAGGCGATGGCTGCGCGAGAACTGGTCGAAGAAGCTGAGGTAGTAGAGCATGTCGCGCGTGGGCAGGAAATCCGCCAGCCGGAAGCTCTCATCCTGTGCCACGTCGTACACATACCACTCGATGCGCAGATCGCCAGACTGCGCGGCAGGTTTGGCCAGGATATCTCCTTCAACGCGCGAAAAGGCAACATACGCGATCTTGCTGCCGTCTGGGGACCAGAAGAACGACACAATGCCATCCGGCAGAGCAGCGAGTTCTGCACCGGTGGCCGCGTCCAGAATGAACAGCCGCCCGGCATCGTCGTCCAGGTAGGCCACTTGCGAGCCGTCCGGCGACCATTCGAACGACACCAGGCCCGGCACACGCTCGGCCAGCACGATCTGCTCATCGCCATCCAGCACCACCAGATCGGACGCGCTGCGGCCATTGGCAACCGCCGCCAGCAGCCGGTCATCCACCGGTGACCAGTCCACCGCACGGTATCTGCCGGGAACAACATCGAAGGTGCGCACCACCTGCTCGCTGGCCACGTCGTAAATCGCCATGCCTTCGCCATCCTGTGCCCAGAACATGGTCGAGCCGTCCGGGGACCAGTCCCAATAGAACGAGCCACCGCTGGCGATCTCGGTGATAGTGACGTCGTCCCCAGTCTGGATCAAACGCGTCCCCAGGCGGCCTTCGGCGCGCGTATACAGCACGGCCAGGTCCTGGCAGGGCGCAGCCGGGCACGGTGCCCAATACGCATAGGTGAACACCTCCAACGTGCTGGTGTAAGCGCGCACCGGGTCGCCGCCAGGGTCTTGCACAAAAATACCGAGGGTGTAGAAGTCGTTGAAGTCCTGGCTGATGCCAAAAAAGGCCAGCCGCCCATCCGTCGCCCAGGTGGGCCACGCATATATCTTTTGCCGCCGAGTGCCGTCGTTTGTCATCTGGGTAAACGTTTCCGACGCCATATCGTAGACGTGGATGTTGCCATCCGCGCCCGCAATGGCGATCTGCCCGGCGTCTTCGCCCTGTGCCATCCCCGCCGAGATGGGCAACACCAACAACACCGCCACAATGACCAGCCCGATCCGCTTGTTCATGATGAATCCTCAATTTGCTGTTTTTGCAGTATAAGGATTATCGCAGACCCGGTCGCGGGCTGATCTGAAGATAGGATTAAAAAAACCGGGCGCGTGGCCCGGTTCATGTGTGTGCGTTGGTTAAAAACGTTGTCAGCCGCTGCTGCAGGGCTATTCTGCGCCTGATTGCTGCACCAACGACTCCAGGTCGAACAGGAACGGGCTGTTGGATGGGATAACGATGAGCTCCACATCGTCTCCCAGGGTTTCGATATAGCGCCACTGGATCAGGGCCGGGTTTTGCGACAACTGCTCGTTGATGAGTTCGAGCGCGGCAGCTTCACCTTCGGCGCGAATACGGGCAGCATCGGCATCACCCTGCGCCAGCGCACGCGCCTGTTCCGCTTCTTGCTGACGCTCGCGCACACGGAACTCCGCTTCCAGCGCTTCCTGTTGGGCGACCTGCTTCTGTTCAATCGAAGCCACGTATTGCTCCGAGAACTCGATGTTACGGATCAACACGTTAGAGAGCACAAAGCCCTCCTCTGCGATCAACTCGCGAATGCCTTCCTCAATGGCATTTTCCAACTGGCCGTGCTCCCCGCCGTAGATTTCTTCGACACGAAACTGCGTCAGGGCGGCGCGAGTCTGGTTGCGCAGCGCGGGCCGGATCAGGCCATTTTCCCAGTTGCCGCGCCAGTTCTCGCGCACGACATCGGCGTTGTTCGAGTCGATGCGATAGATGATGGTCACATCCAGCCGGACCTGCTGGCCGTCCTGCGTCAGTGCAGTGATCGCGTCATCACCTTCGACCGCTCCCTCACCCACCACACCAGAAACGGTATATTCCTGCTGTGCCGTCGAGTAGATGGTTACGTCCTGAACGCCGGGAATGATCAGATGCAAACCGGGCTCTAGCGGTTCTTCCGACAATTCACCGCTCAGAACATTAAAAACAACGCCCACTTCATCTGGTTCAATTTCGACTATCCCAGCGCTGAGGGGGAAGAATACGATAGCCACCGCCGACCCAATGATGGTGATGGTTACACCCTGGCGTGCCGGATCGTTGTTCTGGACGGCCTGGACGATCAGGAAGATGCCAAACCCCATTCCAGCCAACCCTGCCAGCGCGATGATGATAAAAAACAGGCTGATCATGCTTGCCTCCCAAACCTGTGCAATGCATACGATATACGCATACTGGTTGATAGTTGGTGAGATTATAGCAAAGCTCCGTCGTCAGAGTTGATGTCAGGCTGACATCCAGCCCCCAGGGTGTTACAATCCGGGTATGCGACCTGACATTCTCATCAAACATTCACTCAAAATCGTGCGATGAACCCTGTTGTGCTCGAAATCGGTTCGCTAACGGTGCGCCACTATACCGCGTGGCTGTCGGGCGGCATCTTGCTGGGGCTGCTGCTCATCTTGTGGAACGGCTATCGCCACGATCCGGACGACATCACACGCTGGCTGGACGTGGGACTGGCGGCAGTGTTAGGCGGGTTAGCAGGCGCGCGCGCGGTCCACGTCGCCGTTGAGTGGGACTACTTCACCGACCATCACGACGAAATCACGCTCATTCGCCTGGGTGGGCTGTCGTGGCATGGCGCGCTGCTGACCGGCATTCCGGCGGCGTTGGCGCTGGCGTGGCTGCGCCGGGTGCCGATCCGCGCGTGGACCGATGCGCTGGCGCTGGCGTGGCCGGTGGGTATGGTGTTCACCTGGCAGGGCTGCCGCAAAGCGGGCTGTGGCTATGGCCTGGAAGTGACGACCCTGGCCGATTTCCCCGATTGGCAGGTAGCCGAACTGCCCGATGTGTATGGCCTGTATGCCCCGCGCCTAGAATTGCACATGGCGGGAATGCTGTTGGGCGGAATGCTACTGCTGGTGATGCTGCTGTTGGCCTGGCAGAACTGGCTGCCGGGTGTGCGATTGTGGCTGGCCCTGGCCTTGACCGCACTGGGCATGTACATCGTCGGATTTTTCCGCGCCGATCCCGCCCATACGTGGTACGACCGCCGCGCCGACCAGGTGCTCGACCTGGCGCTGCTGTTCTTCAGCACTCTGATCGGGGGCACGGCCTGGCTGATCGGTCGCCGCCCAACCGCTGCAAACACCACGGAGGAAATACATGAAGATCACGCTGGGTCTAGCCCAGATCAATCCAACGCTCGGTAACATTCAGACCAACCTGGACTGCCACCTGGAGCTAATCGCGCAGGCCGCCGACCAGGGCGTGGAACTGCTGCTGTTCCCGGAGCTTTCATTGACCGGTTACTACCTGCAAGACCTGGTCTCCGAAGTCAGCACCCAGCCCACTGCCGACGACCCGGTGTTTGGCCCGCTGCTGAAGGCCACGCATGAGCACGGGTTGGACCTGACGGTGGGTTTTGTGGACGAAGACCACCGCAACCGCTTTTATATCGCCCAGGCCTACCTCAGCGCGGGCGAGGTCGTGCACGTACACCACAAAACGTATCTGGCGACCTATGGCATTTTTGACGAAGGGCGCTACTTCGCCTGGGGCGACACGGTGCGCGCTTTCGATACGCGCTTCGGGCGGATGGGCATCCTCATCTGTGAGGATTTCTGGCACGCTTCGCCACCGTACCTGCTGTGGCTGGACGGCGCGGATGTACTGCTGTTCCACAGCGCGAGTCCGGGG
>JAADYV010000455.1 GCA_010092855.1 Chloroflexota bacterium
CAGCTCGTTTTTGATGACGTTGGCCCGCTGGCCGAAAGCCGCCCGGTCTTCTTTGGGCAGCTTGCCGGTCGAGCGCAGCAGTTGGGTTACTTCGCCCTTCTTGCCCAGGTAGCGCCGTTCCCACTCGGTAAGCACTGCGCTGTCGGCAATACCGTCCAGTTCGCCCAGCGCCTGCCCGTAGATGGCTTCGAGTTGCTCTAGCATAGTCGTCCTTTCGTGTGTCGGTTCCGCCGGTGATTATAGCCCTCAACACTGCGTATCAAAAACAAAAAATCCCGTCGCCGATCCTGTTACGGATCAGGGACGAGACGGATTCCCGCGGTACCACCCTGGTTAGCCAGACTGCACACGTCCGTGCAGCGGCTCACTCAGACCTACGGCGCTGAAACGCGATAGGCTGCCCCGATAACGCTGGGCGTGCGGAGCGGACTACAGGTCCCACAGGACGTTCACCCGTCGGCTCAGGAGCGAACTTCGGCGGAGGCCAACTCGTTTGGGCTTGCAGTCAGTGGCCCAAACTCCCTGGGAGTGGTATTTCCGCGTACTTTTCTCCGTCACAGCCGTTGCTGTATGGATGGCACCATAGTAGCGCAGCATCGGGTGGCTGTCAACGGGCAAAATGCTCTGGTGTGGGGGGCGAGGATATTTCGGTAGGGGCGCATTGCAATACGCCCCTATCCAAAATAACGTGCTCTATATTACCAGCAAGCGCGTGGTGCGCTAGTTAGTACGCGGCGCAGTGCCGATCAGCGTCCACTGGACATAGGTGGCTGTGCCGCCGATGGCCGTGATGCGCACCGCACCGGTCCGGCTGTCGATGTTCACCCGGCGGGTGAATGTCTGGCCGCACGTATAGTCCTGACCGTCGATGCGGAACTGGATGTACTCGGTGCCGGTGCCCTGGCAGATGAGTTGGATCGCCAGGTCGGCCTAGCCGCCCGGCAACGCTACGCTGTTGTTCAAGCCGGTCACGTCGTAGCTCACCACGTCCTCCACGTCACCACCGGGGTACGACACATAGTCGCTGGTTTGCACGGTGCCATCCAGCGGGACGCGCAGCACGCCGTTCGAAGCGCCATCCGGCGGGGCTTCCTGGGCCTGGGTGGTGGGTGTATAGGAGGGGGTATAGGTGGCAGTCGGGCCGGCAATAGTCGGCGTATAGGTGGGCGTTGGTCCGCCAGCGGTCGGCGTATAAGTGGGCGTCGGGCCGCCGGGGGTATACGTTGGCGTAAGCGTGTAGGTCGGGCCGCCTGCCGGTGCCGCTGAGAGCGCCGGATAGCTGGCCAGCACCAGACCTGCGCAGTCGCCTTGCACCTGGGCCGACGCGATGGTCACCGATACCCAGCCATACTGGCCGTTGTAGTTGATCTGGTACCAGCTTCCGTCCTCGTTGCGACCGGTTGCCGCGTATGCCGACCCGGCACCCGCCTGGCCGATGGGCGGAGCGTAGGCGGTGCTGGGGCCAGACCGCACGTTGACCGCGCCGCTGAAGACCACCTGACACACCCCGCTGGACGACGAACTGCTGCTGCTCGACGACGAGCTGGACGGCGCAGAGTCAGCCGGGCCGGTGCTCGATGACGAGGAAGAAGACGATTCGGAAGAAGATGCGCCTTCCCAGGTGACCTGGACTTGCTGCGGAGCTGAGCCTGTGTTCAGGGCTAACACGTAGGCGCGCTGGGCACGCAGCACGACACTCACGTAAGGCAGCGCATCGGCGCTGATCTGGGCCACCACGTCGCCCGATTCCATATCCAGCAGGTACAGGTCCGGCAGACTGGGAGCAGGCGTCTGGCCGACGTCCACCGTTTCAACTGTCAGGCGTGTATCGGTGGTCACATCAGGCGGCGGGGTCAGGTTATAGCGCGCCGCCGTATCCACCAGATCGACCAGTGTGATCGTGCCATAGGACAGGGGAGTTGGCTCTGGGGCGGTGCTGTTGAGCTGGATCAGCATATCGCCACCGCCGCTGGTGGACTGCAGCACCAGGGAATAGGTGCCGCCCATTGGCGCGCGGTCCATCACGTAGACAGCGTTGCCGTCCGTATTAGGTGTTAGGGGCAGCGGTGTCTGGTTGGGATCGATCAACACTGCCGAATAGGTGTACTCGGCCAGACGCGACAGAGTCAACTCGAAGGGATCACCCGTCAGTACGGTGAAGGTTTTGGTAACGGTGGTACCCGCCGCCAGTGAGACAATAGCAGGCTCGTTGAAGCGCAGCTCGTCGCCGTCCTGCGCGTGGACTGCCGGGGCAGTCTGTGGCAGGACAGCGGCCAGCGCTAACAGCAGCGCGGCGCTTAAGATCAGGGTTCGACGGACGATAGCGGTCATGTTTTTCTCCCAGTTTCTTGTGTTGTTTGAATATCGGACAATGATGGCAGCGAAAAGAGTCCACCCCGTGGTGCTCCACGCAGCCTGCCGTAGTATAGAGGTTTTTTACAATATTCGTCAACTATATAACTTATAAAAACAGGGAAGAAGTGCAAGAAACGTGGGGTAAGCGATGACCGGACGTAAGCCAGGCGTCAGGCTTGCGTGGAGGGGGAGGGATATTCGACGGTCGGGCCGAGTGGACCTCAGCGCTGCCAGGCCCGCGCAGTTCGTCCCATGATGTTCGAAGCCAGTGGATACGGCGCTATCAGCATAAAAATGGGCAGAATGCCCAGTCCGGTGAGCGTTATCACGGCAGGTGGGTTGATGATGCCGACCAGGGCAAAACACAGTGACCCGCAGCTAAAACACCCCGTCCAGCTAAGACCGATGATCACCAACAATCGGCCTACTGCCCCACCGCTGGCCGCCCAGGCACGACGGTGCAACAATCCGATACTGATGCCGAGCGACGCCGCCGGAATGTTCAAACCCCATAGCCCTACAACCAGCGCCAGCATGTACAACACGGGCGGGCTGATGTGCCCAGAAGTCGGCACTGTTGTAGCCGGAAAAAGAACGGTCGCGGTGTTGAAGGAGACATACTCGACCAAAACGCGCCAGAATAGGTCTACCATCATGACCGGCATCAGCGCAATCAAGATAGTGTACAAGGGGCGCATTCGATACAGCGCCGTGAAGACATACGCGCGCACCACTGTCTGATTGCGCAGCGGGGTGAGGTAGACCAGAGTTTGTAGTTCCCGTCGGGAGCCGTAGCGCGTGGTCAAGCTGGCGACCACAACAGTTACCAGTGGCGCGACCAGTGTCAGCACCCAGCCCACCGTCACCAGCGCCGACCACCATGCCCCAAATTCTTGCTCGGAGTCAGCCTGCAACACCACGCGGGATGACCCGACCAGACCCAACAACCCCAGCCCAAACGCCAGCCACAACGAAACTCGGAGCGACAGCCAACCTTCGCGGTGCTTGAGGGTGCGAATCAGCGGATTGGCGTCCGGCCCCCAACGGTCAAAGCCGGTGGCGGCGTCGATGCGGGTGTTGATCCGGCGCAATCGTCGTCTCGCCTGTTGCATCCAAGACACCGATGGGTTTCCCTTTCCCGTTACAGCACAGCAAATTTGCGCGCTCGAATCCCTAAGAACAGCGGAAATTCGCGGGCGGCGCGGTTCTCGGCTTTGCTTCCATCGATCTCCTGCCCCGAAATTTCGTCTAGCTGATCGACCAGCAGACCGCATTTACCCAGCGTATTGATGTACTGGTTCAGCGGACGGTGAAAACTGATGCTGATGCCGCGCTGCTGTTTGCCATAGGGCTTCAGGGGCACCTGCAGCGGGGTCAGGTAACAGTCTACACGCCGGTAGAGCAGCTTGCGCTGGGGATCACGCCCCCAACCGCTCTGGCGGGGAATGCGAAAACACGGATGAGTCATCAGGATGACCAAGCGCCCACCCGCGCGCAATGCCCAGGCTGCTGACCGCAGCACCTCTTCTAGCGGGTTCATATCCTGGATACTCAGCAAGAAAACAACACCATCAAACGATTCCGGGGCCAGCTTGCTGATCGTGTGCAATCGCCGGGCGTCACCGCGCAGAAAGGTGCCGTGCTGCCCGTGCCGCTGGCGCGCACGCCCTATCAGTCGCGGGCTGATCTCAATGCCGGTGTAGCGCGCGCCACAGGCCGCGATAGACGGGGCCAGCACGCCCTGTCCAGCACCAACATCCAGTATCGCCTCGTCGGTGTCTGGCTGGAGCAAATCAAGCACGGCAGGCAGCGCGAGTTGGCGATGATGGCGACTACCATGTTGCCCCATCCACCCATCATACCATGCCGCCAGTGAATCCCAACCCTGGGGGGAGCGTTTATGCTGTTTTGACATCGGGTGATCCTGTTCGATTGTTCATACTACGGCGCGTGTCCAGCAACTTCCGTGAGGCGGAAGTGTGGTACCGGGAACCGCTGTGGTCCAGCAGCAGACTGCCCACAGACCCCGCACGCGCCAGCCCTGATCATCCCAGGGAATGGAGCACGACGGGGGAAGTTAGTGGTGGTTCCGCAAGCGCATGATGTCGTATGTCACGAGGACACTCCAGTTGAACATCGAACAGTGGTAGCCATTATAAGCCATGCGTCACCGAAGATCAAGCTGCGGGCAAGTTGCTTGACAAACCACATCATGCGAATCTATTTCCTGGCCTGAACTTCTTTGTTTACCTGCGGTGTATATGGAGTAATGTGCTAAGGTGCGGATGACAACTACTGTCCCCATTTGCGTACCACCACTTACGGGATAATACACCTAGGAGCCATCAATGAAGCACATTCGTCTGATTATGCTGCTGCTGTGCGCGGGCCCGATATACGGACCCACCGCCACTGCCCAATCCGGACCGCTGTACGTCGAGTTCAGCGAAAACCTACCGCCCAAACCCGGTCAATACGGCTACAGCATGGATGCCCGGCCTATCGACGTCGAGGGGGACGGGGACCTCGACCTGTTGATCGCGTATGAGTTCCTGCCTAACCTGCTGCTGCTTAACGATGGGAGCGGCAATTTCACCGACGCCAGCGCCGAACGGCTGCCCCAGAATCCGCACGACAGCGAGGACATCGGCGTGGCGGACTTTGACGGCGACGGAGACCTGGACGTGGTTGTGGTGACGGAAGATGACCAGGTCAACGAGTTGTACATCAACGACGGTGCGGGCTTCTTCACCGACGAAACGGCGCAGCGCCTGCCCGTCACCGGCGTCTCGAATGCGGTGCTGGTGACCGACCTCAACGGCGATGGCGCGCCTGACATCCTGATCGGCAACAATGGGCAAAACGTGGCG